>NZ_JBEXVF010000008.1:0-204829 GCF_040629235.1 Amycolatopsis sp. NPDC005961
GCCGGAGGTCGCGACGGTGTCGGCCGAGTAGCCGTGGCTCTGGCCGTTGCCGAGCAGGTACGACGCGGCGTTGCCGGTCACCTGCACCGGGGTGGCGAGCTGGCCCGCGACCACGTTGCCGGAGAGCGAGGAGCCGTCGCCGTTGGTGTCGACGTTCCCGGTCTCGTTGGTGCTCTGGCTGGCCGACCCACCGGTCACGCGGCCGGTGCCGCCGGCGACGCCGCCGCCGTTCCCGGCGATCTGCACGGGGAGGGCCCAGTCGAGGGCGACCGCGTTGCCCGCGAGGCTGGAGTCCTGGCCCGTCGTCGCGATGTCCTGGTTGTGGTCCCAGGTCTGCGTGTGGTCGCCGCCCTGGACGTTCGCGTCGCCGATCACGCCGACCGCGTTGTCCACGATCTGGATCGGGACGACGACGTCGCCGGTGACCTTGTTGCCCTTGAGGTTGTTGTGCCCCGGGGTGAACGCGCCCGCGCCGTCGGCCTTGGTGGCACCGCCGAGGGTGCTCTGGCTGATCGGGCTGGCTTCGTCGAGCTGCTTAGCCGCTTCGTTCGCCGCGTTGGTGACCGGCTTGGTGCTCAGCTCCGTCTGCCCGGCGGGCAGGTCCAGCTGGCCGAAGGGGGTGCCGACCGCGTTGTTGGCTTCCTGGATGGGAGCCGTGACGTTCAGGTCGAGCGGGGACGCCGGGGCGTCCGGGTTGACGTTCTCGTCGGCCGAAGCGATGCCGGTACCCAGCATCAGCAACCCACCGGTGACAAGTGCGGTCTGGAGTCCGCGCTTTGCCCACGTCTGCATGGGGTTTTTCTCCTTTATTTCGGGTTCCCTTGCGGGCTTATGGGGGTGCGCTCGTCGAATTCGAAATGGGGTCCGAGCCGCACCAAGGGGGGAAGGAACTTCGTGCGGGCGCAACAAAGCGCACCGCCGTGTCACGGGAAATCCGCGGACGCAGGAGCCGTCAGAGGAAGACGGGACCGGGCGCGTCAGCGACCCGTGAAGGGAGGTGTTCAGTCAGGAGTGACGCCGGGCTGCTCGCCCGGGGTGCGCATCGCGGTGCGCAGGCCGGCGCGGCTCATGGCCGCGACGGCGGAGTCGACGGCTTCGGTCGTCCAGAAGGGGACGCCGAAGTTGAGGCCGTCGAGGTGACCACCGGGGGCAGTGCTGCCACCCGGGGCGGTGGGGACGGACGGCGCAACCGGAAGCTGCACCGGGGCCAGCGGCGACGGCAGGTCACGGTGCCCGGTGCGGGACTCGCCCGCGGCACTGGTGACGTCGTCGTGCTGGAAACCCGTCGGCATCGCGAGCACGGCTCGCAGCGCGGCGGGGAGCTGGACGGTCGAGACGGCGACCGTGTCCGTGGCCTGGCCGACACCCGTGGTCACCGGCTCCTGCTCGACCGGGGCGAGCCCCGGGAGCGGAACCAGGTCACCGTGGGCGGCCGGGTCGAGCAGCTGCAGCACGTCGTGCGCCGGCTCGGGGGTGAAGGTCTGCTCGAGGACCTGGCGGGTGTCCTGCGGCTGGCGGACGATGTGCTCGACCGCACCGAGGGTGCGCTTCGCCGGGCTCACGACGGCGTCACCGGCGAGGTCCGAAACCGAGTCGCCGACGCGGTCGGAGACCTCGTGGCCGAGGGTGCGGGCGCACGGCTCGCTCCACGCCGTGGCGTCCTGGTGGCAGCTCGAGTCGGCGACATCGGTCGCCGCGCTCGACGCGCCGTTGTCCACGTCGCCGAGGCTGCCGGTGGCGGCCTCGGTGATCGGGGCGGTCTCGACGGTGTCCGCGGAGGCGGTCGCACCGGAGACGAGCCACGCGGCGGCGGTGCCGGCGACGGCGCCGCCGAGGACGAGCAGCGCACGCGACACGAGACGGCGAGCGCGCTTGGCACCCTGCCCCTCGTTCGTCGCGGTGTTCGCCACTCGTCGTCTCCTCGTGCTGGGTTCGTGATCGATCGGCAACATTGCGTTGCGGAAGCGACCTAACCAAATCCGGGACGCGCCGCGCACCTTTGACGCGACTTGATGCCCCCATCGTGTGAACGACACACTGTGTAGCCCGGTCTGACGGCGGGTGATCACCCCTGGCAGAGATCGGTGCCGGACGCGGCCGCGGGAAAGCGGCCGAATCGGGCGGTCCAGCCAGTACGGTGTGGCGGTGAGCCACGCGCGACGCGAAGACCCGTTCCTGCCGGAGCACGAGGACATCACGGGACTGATCCCCCGCGGGCTGCGCATCAGCGCCGCGCTCGCGTGGCGGTTCATCGTGGTGGTCGCGGCGCTGTACGCGGTGGTGTGGGTGATCGGCTACCTCTCGGTCGTCGTCATCCCGCTGTCCATCGCCCTCCTGGTTTCGGCGCTCCTCGCGCCGGCGGTGCAGAAGCTGGTGGCGGTGAAGTTCCCGCGCGGGCTGGCGACCGCGATCGTCCTCATCGCCGGGCTGGCCGTGCTGGGCGGCCTGCTGACGTTCGTCGTCACCCAGTTCTCCTCCGGCCTGCCGCAGCTGCAGCAGCAGGTGAACGCGAGCCTCGACCAGATCAAGAACTGGCTGCTCAACGGCCCGCCGCACCTGCGCCAG
Organism: Amycolatopsis sp. NPDC005961; assembly: GCF_040629235.1. NCBI lineage: Bacteria > Bacillati > Actinomycetota > Actinomycetes > Pseudonocardiales > Pseudonocardiaceae > Amycolatopsis > Amycolatopsis sp. NPDC005961. The sequence continues at coordinate 2,566 of NZ_JBEXVF010000008.1, forward strand.
GAGCAGATCCAGGACTTCATCAACCAGGCGATCGGCTTCATCCAGAACAACCAGGCGTCCATCACGACGACCGCGCTGACGACGGCGAGCACGGTCGGCGAGATCCTCACCGGCTTCCTGCTGACGCTGTTCATCACGATCTTCTTCCTCAGCGGCGGCGAAGGCATCTGGACGTTCCTCGTCCGCGCGGTGCCCCGCCCGGTCCGCAACCGGGTCGACGTCGCCGGGCGCCGCGGGTTCGCGTCGCTGGTCAGCTACGTGCGGGCGACGGCCGCGGTCGCGATCGTCGACGCGGTCGGCATCGGTGTCGGCCTGTGGATCATGGGCGTGCCCCTGGTGATCCCGCTGGCGACGCTGGTCTTCATCGGCGCGTTCATCCCCATCATCGGCGCCGTCATCACCGGCGGTGTCGCCGTGCTGATCGCCCTGGTGACGAACGGGTTCATCGGCGCCGTGATCGTGCTGGCCATCGTGATCGGCGTGATGCAGCTGGAGAGCCACATCCTGCAGCCGCTGCTGCTCGGGCGAGCCGTGAAGCTGCACCCGCTGGCCGTGGTCCTGGCCATCACCGCCGGCCTGGTCGCGGGCGGGATCGCCGGCGCGCTGCTGGCCGTGCCGCTGCTGGCCGTGCTGAACGCCGGCGTCCGGTCGCTGCTGCACGAGACCAACCCGGACCCGGCCGAGGTGAACGTCCTGAAGGACCAGGCCGCGCAGCCGAACGACGCCGAACCCGGGGGCCCGAAGGCCGAAATCGCGACGGTCGGCGAGGAGGAGTCCGCCGCGTCACCGGCCGAGCCGCCGAAGCGCGACAAGCCGTGACCACCCGGCGGTCACCGGACCCGATCACGCCCATGTGGCGTGGGGTGCTGGCGTTCCGCCTGCTCACCTGGGCGTTCGCCTGCGGCACCGTGATCGTCCAAAGCGGGCACTACCAGCGGGAATGGCTCGCCTGGACGATCCTCGGCGTGATGGCCCTGTGGTCGGTGGTCAGCAGCTTCTTCTACCTGCGCGAGCGCACGCGGCCGCCGGCACTGGTCGTCTTCGACCTCGTGTTCACGACCGCGTTGCTGCTGACCTCGCCGTGGGTGCTCAGCGACGCGCAGTTCGCGTTGAACGTCCCGCTCATCACGACGGTGTGGGCGGCCGTGCCGGCGGTCGCCGCGGGCGCGCGCTTCGGTGCGAGCGGCGGGGTGCTGGCCGGGCTGGTCCTCGGCGTGGCGACCGGGCTGGCGCGGGAGAAGTTCGACCTCGACGTCGCCCGCGACGGCGTCCTGCTCGCCGCCGCCGGGCTGCTGGTCGGCATGGCGGCGACGATGGGACGGCGGTCCGCGGCGCGGCTGGAGCAGGCGCTGCGGAAGGAAGCGGCGACGGCCGAGCGGGAACGGCTGGCCCGGTCGATCCACGACAGCGTGCTGCAGGTGCTGGCCCGGGTCCGCAAGCGCGGCAACGAGGTCGGCGGGGAAGCGGCCGAGCTGGCGAAGCTGGCCGGCGAGCAGGAGATCGCGCTGCGGTCGCTGGTGACGACCGAGCCGCTGAGGTCGAACGACGGCGAAACCGCGAGCCTGCGGACCGCGCTGCAACTGCTCGCGACGTCGTCGGTGCAGGTCTCGACCCCGGCGGACGACGTCGAGCTGCCCGCGCACGTCACCGACGAACTGGTCGCCGTGACGCGCGAAGCGCTCTCGAACGTGGAGAAGCACGCGGGCCCCGACGCGCGGGCCTGGGTGCTTCTGGAAGACCTCGGTGGCGAGGTCGTGGTCAGCGTCCGCGACGACGGACCGGGCATTCCGGACGGCGTTCTCGAGCGAGCGGCCGCGGCCGGGCACCTCGGCGTGGTGGAATCCATCCGGGGGAGGGTGCGCGACCTCGGTGGGAGCGCGACCCTCGACACCGGGCCCGGCCGGGGCACGGAGTGGGAGGTCAGGGTGCCGAGCACGAGGGGTGCGAGATGAGCGACGAGCCGCGGATCTCCGTGATGGTGGTCGACGACCACCCGATCTGGCGTGACGGGGTGGCCCGCGACCTGACCGAGCACGGCTTCGACGTGCGGGCGACCGCTCCGGACGCCGGGGCGGCGCTCCGGATCGCGAAGACCGTGCTGCCGGACGTCGTGCTGATGGACCTCAACCTCGGCACGACCTCCGGCGTCGACGCCACTCGCGAGATCACGGCGGCGCTGCCGTCGACGAAGGTGCTGGTGCTGTCCGCGAGCGGCGAGCACAAGGACGTCCTCGAGGCGGTGAAGGCCGGCGCGTCCGGCTACCTGGTCAAGTCGGCGTCCGCGGCGGAGCTGGTGGACGCGGTGCGCCGGACCGCGGCCGGCGACCCCGTGTTCACCGCGGGCCTGGCCGGGCTGGTGCTCGGCGAGTACCGGCGGATGGCCGACGCGCCGGCGGAAGGCGCCGAGCCGCCCCGCCTGACCGAGCGCGAAACCGACGTCCTGCGCCTGGTCGCGAAGGGGCTGACCGCGCGGCAGATCGCCGAGCGGCTCGTGCTTTCGCACCGCACGGTCGAGAACCACGTGCAGTCGACGCTGCGGAAGCTGCAGTTGCACAACCGCGTCGAGCTGGCCCGGTACGCGATCGAGCACGGCCTCGACGAGGAGTAGCCGCTACGGCAGCACGGCGAACCCCGACCAGACGCTCGTCGGCAACGCCGCTTTGCCCAGCCGCCACCGCGGCTCGCCCGGGTGCCAGGCGGCGAGGACGCCGTCGGCCAGCACGAGGTCGCCGGCGTCGGACCAGTCGAACCCGCCGCCGCGCTTGAGGTGCTCGGTGATGAACGGCATCGCGGCGACGTGTTCCCAGCTCAGCGCGTCCGGGCGCAGCAGCCAGAGGTCCCGGGTCTGCGTGCTGGTGCCGCGGTAGGCGGGGTTGGCGAAGTCGACGGCCCAGACGCTGCCGTCCCGCGAGGGCACGACGGTGGGCGTCCTCGCGATGACCGGACGGCTGAGCTGCTGGTGGCGGTTGTCCCGCAGGTCGACGAGGGTGAGCTCGGTCAGGCCGTCGAGGAGCATCCGGTCACCGGCGACGCCGAGGATGCGCGGCGCCTGCTGGACCGTGCGGCCGCTCTCCGGGTCGATCAGCGCGTCGGTCGACTCGGCGGCGCCGGAGTTGATGGTGATCAGCAGGCCGTGCGAGGTCCCGGCCCGTACCTGGGTGTGGCAGCTGGCGGACTGGCCGTGGCCGAGCTCGCCGCCGGAGAGGGAGACGTGCTGCAGCCGGCAGGCGTCGGGGGCGTCCGGCCGGATGACCCACACGCTCTCGCCGTCGACGGCCGGGGCCACCGACCAGGCACGGCCGAGGGAGCGCGGCGGGCTCGCGGGCCCGGTGTAGACGAAGACCTCGAAGGGGTCGTCGCTGCCGGTCCCGGCCGGATAGGCGGTCAGGAGGGCGGACTTTCCGACCCGGACGACGCTGATCCCCAGGTCGCCGCCGGGGTAGCCGGGCGGCGTGGCGACGGGTCCGCGGTCGGCGTCGAAGAGGGTCGGGCCGGTGGTCGGGAGGAGGGCGGTGATGCCGATGCCGCCGGTCGTCGGCACGCCGGTGAGGCCCTCCGGCGGGGCGGACGGCGTGGTCGGCGGAGCGCTCGTGGCGCTCGGGCCCGGGGGCGGCGGCGGTGTTTCGCCGGTGCACCCGGACAGCAGAACCAGCGCCGCGCACACGGCGGCGCCGCGGAATCCGGGTCCGTTCAGGGTTTTCCCCCGATCTCCCTGGTGAAATCCGGTTCTACCATCGTGGGCATGGGCGAGGAAGAGACCACGGCGGCGGAACCGGTGACCGAAACCAAGCCGTTGGGCGAGCGCGATCTTCGGGTGTCCGACGACGAGCGCGAGCACGTCGTCGGGGTCCTGCAGAAGGCGATCGGCCGCGGGATGATCGACCTCGACGAGTTCACCGAGCGCACCGACCGCGCGCTGGCGTCGCGGACCCGCGGCGAGCTGAACGCGGTGCTGGCGGACCTCGCCGGGCTCTACCACCCGGCGGCCGCGGCCGCCGCCGCGCCGTCGTACGCGGCGCCTCCGGTCGGCTACGGCGGCAGCTACACGTCCGGACGGCGCTTCGAACTCAACGCGAAGTACTCGTCGCTGGTCCGCAGCGGGCCGTGGGTGGTGCCACCCGAGATGGTCGTGCGCAACAAGTACGGGTCGACGAAGCTCGACTTCACCGAGGCCCAGGTGCAGTCGCCGGTGGTGCACATCGAGCTGGACGCCAAGTGGGGCTCGGTCGAGGTGATCATCCCGGAGCACGCGGCGGTCGACGTCAACTCGATCACCGACGTCAAGTTCGGCTCGCTGGAGGACAAGACGCGCAGCAACGGGCACATGGGGAACCCGCGCTTCGTGCTGAGCGGCCGGGTCCACGGCGGCTCGCTGGTCATCCGGCACCCGCGGCGCGGGTTGTTCGGCTAGCCGGGGTCCCTCTGCCCCCGGCGACAAAGAAGGCCTCCCCACCCAGGCATCGGGTGGGGAGGCCTTCGTCGTTCGTCAGGCGGCCCGGAGGTTCCTCGCGACGAAGCCGACGAGCACGGCGAACGCGACGGCGGCGAGCCCGGCGACGACGTGCAGCCCGCTGGGCAGGCCGTGCGCACCGGCGACGGCGTTGCCCAGGGTCCCGACGGTCGCGATCCCGAGGGCGTAGCCGAACTCGTTGACGGTCTGGGCCAGCGACGCGGCGGCCCCGGCCTTGCGCTGCGGAACGGAGCCGACGACCAGATCGGTGCCGAGCGCGACCATCGGCCCGACCCCCAGCGACGTCACGGCGAACCCGAGCGCGGGCCACCCCGGCCCGGCCGCGGGGTCGACGACGGCGAGGATCGCCATGCCGGCCGCGGCGAGGGCGACGCCGCCGGCGATCAGGACGTTCGTCTTCACCCGGCGCGCGAGGTGGGGCGCGGCGAGGAAGCTGACGGTGGAGGCGGCCATCCCGGGCAGCAGCCCCAGCGCGGCCCCGACCGGCGAGAGGTGCTGCGCGACCTGCAGGAACTGCGCCGTGAAGAGCATCGTGGTGCCGCCGAGCATGCTGAACAGGAGCATCCCGCCGAGCGTGGTCCGGAAGGCCTGCGCGGCGAAGAGGCTGAAGTCGACCAGCGGGTCCTTCAGGGCGCGTTGCCGCTTGTAGAAGACGTACCCGACGGCCAGGCCGGTGATGAGGGAGGCGGCCGGAAGCGGGTGGACGCCGTCGCGAGCCAGCTCCTTGACGCCGTAGACGGCGGGCAGGATGGCGGCGAGCGAGAGGCCGACGCTGGGCAGGTCGAGGCGGCCGGCCTGCTCGTCGCGGTATTCGGGCAGCAGCTTCGGGCCGATGACGAGCAACAGGACCATGGCGGGAACGCCGAGGAGGAAGACCGAGCCCCACCAGAAGTGCTCGAGCAGGAAGCCGCCGACCATCGGGCCGATGATGGCGCCGACGGTGAAGCAGCCGGCCCAGATCCCGATGGCCTGGGCGCGTTGCTGCGGGTTCTTGAAGAGCGTCCCGATGAGGGAGAGGGTCGACGGAGCGAGCGTCGCCCCGGCGATCCCGAGCACGGCCCGCGCGGCGATGAGCATGCCGGCGGTGGTCGAGAAGGCCGCGGCGACGGAGGCGATCCCGAAGGCGGCGGCCCCGATGAGCAGCAGCTTCCGCCGCCCGATCCGGTCGCCGAGGGTCCCCATGGTGACCATGAACCCGGCGACCATGAAGCCGTAGGTGTCCATGATCCACAGCTGCTGGGTGCCATCGGCGTGCAACCCGGCGGCGAGCTTCGGCAGCGCGAGGACGAGGACGAAGACATCGAGCGAGACGAGCAGGGTGGGCAGGGCCAGCACGGCCAGCCCGACCCACTCCCGGCGCCCGGCCCTCGCCGTCTCGGCCGGCGCTTCGACCGGCGCTTCAGCGGTGATGGTCATGGCTGCTTCCTCTCGGCTCAGTGGTGCTCTCACCACTTCGTCGAGCGGGGGCGGCCGGAATCGACAGGTCGCTTCGATTTTGTTCGGGAAGCCGTGAAGGCCGCCCTTGTGAGGCGGCCTTCACGGTGTTGCGTCAGGTTGTCCACACCCCTCGTGCGTCGGGGACAACTCCGCGGGTTCAGGTTCGCACAGATCACCACTGTCGGTGATGGCCGATAGACTGAAAGTGGGGGGGTGTCCCTGGAGGCGGCGGATCGAGCCGAAATCCGGCGCTCGCGCAGGGGAGACGGCCACCTCCGAGCAGCCACCGCCGCCGAACCACTGGCCACCGTCGGCAGCCACCGGCCGCCGGAACGGCCGGTGCTTCGAAGCGTCTCGCGGGTGCCCGCCGCGGTCAGGGGCGAGCCGCTGCTCGCGCGTCCGCCGGGCTCGATGTCGCCAGTGCCGCCTCCGCCAGGCGCTCGCAGTCCGCGAGGGTTGCCGTCGCCAGGCTTGCGCCCACCGTGCGGATCGCCGGGGCGTTCATCGACAGGCTCGTCAGGCCCAGGCCCGCCAGGACCAGCGCCAGCCTCGGGTCCGCCGCCGCTTCGCCGCACACGCCGGCCGGCTTGCCCGTGGCCTTCGCCGCGTCGCCGATCAGCTTCAGCAGGCGCAACAGGCCCGGCTGCCACGGGTCGTTGAGCTTCGCCACCGCACCCAGCTGGCGGTCCGCCGCGAACGTGTACTGCGCCAGGTCGTTCGTCCCCACCGACACGAAGTCGACCGCTTCGAGGATCTCGCGGGCGCTCAGCGCCGCCGCCGGGATCTCGATCATCACGCCCGCCCGGGCGATGCCCGCCGCGCGGACGCGCTCGGCGAACCAGGCGGCTTCCTCGACCGTCGCGACCATGGGGGCCATCACCGAGACCTCGGCGCCGGAGTCCTCCGCGGCGCCGGCGATCGCCTCGAGCTGGCGGTCCAGCACCTCGGGACGGTCGAACGCCACGCGCAGCCCGCGGACGCCGAGTGCCGGGTTCGGCTCGGCTTCCGGGGAGAGGAACGCCAGCGGTTTGTCGGCGCCCGCGTCCAGGGTCCGCACGATCACCGGCTTGCCGCGGAACGGCGAAAGCACCGCCGTGTACGCCGCGCGCTGCTCGGCCACCGACGGTTCGTCCGAGGCGTCCAGGTAGCAGAACTCGGTGCGGAACAGGCCGACGCCTTCCGCGCCCGCGTCGGCCGCGGCCTGCGCGTCGGTCGGGGAGCCGACGTTGCCGTAGACCTTCACGCGGTGGCCGTCGGACGTCGCGCCCGTGCCGTTCCACTCGGCCAGCTGCGCCTTCGTCGCCGTCACGACCGGTGCGGACGGGTCCGCGACCTCGACCGTGCCCGCGTCGCCGTCGACCGCAAGCGCTTGCGCGTCCAAGCTCAGCAGGCCGCGCACAGCGACGACGGCCGGGATGCCCAACGCCCGCGCGAGGATCGCCGTGTGACTGGTCGGGCCGCCTTCTTCGGTGACGAGGGCGAGCACCTTCGCCGGGTCCAGGCCCGCCGTGTCGGCCGGGGCGAGGTCGCGCGCGACCAGCACGCTCGGCGACGCCAGCTCCGGCACCCCCGGCGGCGCGATGCCGAGCAGCTCGGCGACCAGGCGGTCGCGCACGTCGCGGACGTCGCGGACGCGCTCGGCCATGTACCCGCCCGCGGCGGCCAGCGCTTCGGCGAAGCCTTCGGCAGCTTGGTGGACGGCCCGCGCGGCGGGCAGCCCCTGCGTCTTGACCAGCTGTTCGGCCTGGGCCGCGAGCGCCGGATCGGCCGCCATGGCGGCGGTGGTGATGAGGATCGTCGCGGCGTCGCCGGTGGCGGTCTCGGCCTGCTTCTCGAGCCGGCCGGCGACGATCGCGGCCGCCGGCGTGATCCGGGCGGCTTCGGCGGCGGGGTCGGCCGGGGCGGGGGTGGCGGCGGGCTCGCCGAGCGGCTCCGCGACCCGGACGACGGGACCACTCGCGCGGCCCGGGCTGACGGCGACCCCGGACAGAGACTCCGCCGACGGGCGCTTTTCCGCGGAGGCGGCACCAAGCTCAGACATGGTCTAGACCATAGCTCAAGTAGGTCTGGATATCTCGTGGTGGCGGGCACAAGCCTCGCTCACGGACCTGTTCGAGCACCGGCCGGACCTCCTCGTGCCACCAGGCTTCGGCCAGCTCGCCGCGGCTGCGCACCGGCCGTCCGGCCAGCATACGGCGGAAACCCCAGGCCTCGGCCGAGTCGGCGAGCCGGAACCAGTCGGCCGGGTCGTCGAGCCACAGCCCGAGGCGGACGTCGTCCGGCAGCGGGACGCGCTCGAGGAACATCCGCTCGGCGGTCTTCGACGGCAGGTCGGCGAGCGTCAGGCAGCGCAGCGCGCAGGCGACCGTGCTGATCCAGCGGACCCGCGCGCGGATGGTCGTGGCGCCGCGGGCGCGGGCGATGGCGACGCGGTGGTGACCGTCGTCGACGAAGAACATTTCGGACAGCCGCACGAGCCGTACCGGCGGGAGGTCGGCGGAAGTCCGCGTCAGGCGGTCCCAGCGGTCGCGCAGCGCCCGGTTGCGCGGCCGGAACTCGCGGTCGAAGTCGCCGGCGCGGGCGACCGTACCGACGATGGCCGCCAGCGGGACGTCGTAGACGCCCTCGTCGACTTCGGTCTGCTTGCCGAGCGCCTTCAGCGTTTCCCCGAGCGGCATGATCGCGAGGTGGTCGGGGCGGCGCGCTTCCGCGATCGCCTTCAGCTGAGCGGCGTAGCCGCGCCACCAGGCCGAGCCGAACGAATCGCCCATGTGCGCTACAACACGGTCGCCGGGATGATCATTCCCCCAGGTCAGCGTCAGTCGGGTAGGACGGCTGCGCGCCGTGCCGCGTCACGCTGAAGGCCGCGACGCGCACCGCGCGCTTCGCCGCGGCGACGAGGTCGGCACCATCGGCGAGCGACGCCGCGAGCGCGCCCGCGAAGGCGTCCCCGGCACCGGTGGTGTCAACGGCCTCGACTTCCGGCGACCCGACCTCGGTCGTGCGGTCGTTTTCCACGACGACCGCACCGGCGGCGCCGAGCGTGACGACGGCCGCCCGCGGCCCGAGCTCCAGGAGCTTCCGAAAGTCGGCGCCGGGCCCGGTCAGCCAGGCGGCTTCGTGTTCGTTGACGAGCAGGACGTCGAGCTTGGCCAGCGTCTCCGGCGACAGCTCCGCCGCGGGCGAAAGGTTCAGCAGCACCTTGACGCCCTTTTCGGCGGCCCGCGCGACGGCGTGCTCGACGGTCGGCAGCGGCACTTCCAGCGAGGCGACCATGATCTCGACCCCGTCGAAGACAGCTTCGACGTCGCCGGGTTCGAGGCTCGAGTTGGCGCCGGGCGACACGAGGATGGCGTTCTCGCCGTCCGGGGTGACCGTGATGTAGGCGATGCCGGTCGGCCGGTCGCTGGTCCGGACCAATCCGGTGTCGACGCCGGCGGCGCGCAACGAGTCGAGCAGCAGCCGGCCGTAGGGATCGTCACCGACGGCCCCGAGCAGCGCGACATCCGCCCCGAGCCGGCCCGCCGCGACGGCGGTGTTGGCGCCCTTGCCCCCCGGCGAAAGCACGGTGTCGCCGCCCAGTACCGTCTCGCCACCGGCCGGCCGCCGGTCCACCGCGACGACGAGGTCGGCGTTGGCGGATCCCACCACGAGGACGTCGGAGTTCATCCCCGCACTTTGCCACGAAAGCCGTCCGACCAGGTCGGGAAGGGCGCGGAAGAGGAAAGTGAAGGTTTTTGTAACTTATCCGGCGCCGGGTGCGACAATCATGCGAGCAGCGGATGACCGTCACTCGATCGGGGGATGTCATTCCCCCGGCCGTCACTACGCGGACCGGTCCCGCTCTCCAGGTGCGTCACCACGCGAGACGCGGTGACGTTGCCCCGACCGGCGAGAGCCGGACAGGGCATCAGGTCGCCGGCGCCGATCACGTAGCCCCCCGAGTGATCGGCGTCGGCGGCGCCCCGCCCCCGACGGTCAACACGACTTGGCGGGGCAGCAGGATGGGCACGCACCTGGTGAACTTCCGCATCGCCGCGGGACTCAACGGCCGCGGCAGGCGGTACCAGCCATCGCTCAGGGCGAGGTTCTCGACGTCGCCGTGGCGCAGCGGGAAGTCGAGGTCGACCGGCCGGAATTCCAGGTGACCGTCGGTCAGCAGGCGCAGTTCGGCGACTTCGTGCCAGCCGAGCTCGTATTTCCGGTGGTACGTCTTCCACCGGAAACCCAGGTTCGAAAGCCGCAGGTCGGCTCGGAGCTCTCGCTTGCGGGTGTTGAACTCGAAGGCGTGGACGACGCCGCCGAGCACGATGACCGCGCCCAGCAGAATCCGGCAGACGGTGTGCAGGAAGCCGGACGGCCCGAACTCGCCTGCCACGTACGCCCCGATACCGAGCATGGCCATGGCGAAGTCGAAGAACCACACTTTCCGGCGGTCCCAGCCGTTGACGTGGATGCTCACGTGGTCCAGCTCGGGCACGGTGGCCGGCCGGGGAACGAACCCGGCGGCCGGTGCCGACCGGGGGACCGGTGCCGACCGGGGCGCGGGTTCGGGCGCCGCCGGGGTGACCGGCCGTTCGGCGATTCCGGTGTGCTTCCCGACGATCTCGCGGACGCGGCCGGCTTCGATGACCGACAGCGTGATCCCGGCTACCAGGAACGCACCTCCCGCCACCGGGGTGAGTCCTCGATGGCGCTCCACGAACCGGTCGTCGACCGGCTCGAGAACGACCCGGAAGGAGTCGTCCCGGCCCGGCTCGGCCGGAAGGGCGACGGCCGCCAGTTCGTCCCAGCGCGCCGCCCAGACGACGCCGCGGACGATGCGCGAGATCCCCGAGGCGTCGAAAACCAGTTCGTTGACGACGGGTTCGGGCAGCGAGCGGAAGACCAGGATCAGCCCGAGCAGCGCGAAACCTCCGCCGAAGACGCAGCCGGCCAATCGCGGGCTCTCCTGGGTCGCCGACAAGCCCAGCCAGACGATGCCTCCGCCGATGGCGAGGAGGATCCCCGCCTGGATCCAGTGGCGTCCGTCCGTCCGCGACACGACAACGCGGCCGGTCTCCGGCGCGGTCATTCGATCGAACCCGAAATCCGCTGCGAACCTGGCTGTTCGAACACCGGCGGCTGGACGGTCGTCTGTTTCTCCGCCGGCTCGTCGTCGCCGTTCACCCAGTCGTCGACCCCTTCGGCCTTCTTCTTCCGGGATTCCTTGCCCCACTCCTTCTTGGCGTCGTCCCAGAGGTCCTTGCGGAAGTTCTCCCCGAACTTCTCGCCGAGCTCCGTCCGGGTGTCGTTCCGGATCTCCTTGCCGAGCTCCTTGAGGTTCTCGCCGAGCGACCGGTCCGACGACACGGTGTCCTTCACCTTCTTCCGAACCGGGCGCTCCTCCCGGACCTTGTCGAGGAACGTCCGGGTGTCGCGCGGCTCGTTCTTGATCAGCCCGCCGACCTTCTTCAGCGGGCCGGGCAGGTTTTCCGCGCCGCGCTTCAGTGCGCCCTTGACCCGCCGGAAGATGTCGCCGATGCGGTGGAACAGCTCCTGCGCCTTCTTGAAGGCCTTCAGCAGCTTCTTGATCCACTCCATGCACTTGCTGCCGGTCTTGACGGCTTCGGCGGTGCCCTCGGTGGCCATGCCCGCCGGCAGCGCCGGGCCCGGGTACCGGCAAGCGATGCTGATGAGCTTGCCGACGCACTCGGAGATCAGGTCACGCACGATCGAGCGCACCACGCTCAAGATCGTTTTACAGATGTCGACCAGCTTCGAAATCGCGTTGGCCCCGGTCGCCACGCCGGCGTACGTCGCCGCGCGGTCTTCGGCGAAGGCGCGGTAGGCGTCCGCCGAGGCGCCTTCCCAAGCCGCGCTGTCCTTCTTGACGGTGTCCTGGAGGTCGGTGCTGATCTTCTCCAGCTCCTTGCCGACGTTCTCCCAGGTCCCGACCATGTTCTCCAGGGCGACCTGGTCACCGGTCAGCCAGTCGAGGGGTTCTCGCAGCCACGGAAAGAACTCCATCGCCCACCCGACCGCGGCCGAGGCGACTGTGCCGATCGGGTCCGCGACGAGTTCCGCGATGCCGCCGGCGCCGAACGCCGCGTTCACCAAGCCCTCGGTCCAGTTGCCGTCCGCGACGGCGGTACCCGCGTCCCAGAAGTCCTGGAAGAGGCCGGCGCCTTCGAACGCGCTGCGGTCCTCCGCCGCGTCCGTCTTGATCAACGGGTTGTCGGCCACAGCTCAGTCCTCCACCTTGAACAGGTCCTTGAACTCCGACTCGTCGGCTTCTTTCATCTGCTGCCAGAGCTGGATGCGGGTCGAGTGGTCGTACGACGACGTCGACGCCGATTCGATCGCGATCTCCGCCACCTGCTGGGCGATGGCGCAGATCGCCGCGAGCGGAATGCCGAGCAGGCCGAACGCTTCGGGGTGCTCGGTCGCGTGGGCGGCTTCCTTGCACTTGTCGATCCGGTCGGTGATCGCCTCGATGTTCTCGCGGTGCTTCTGCAGCTCCTGCGGGTCGACCGCGAAGCCCGGGCCGCCTGGTCCGCTCATGGTTCCCCTCCCTCGCCCGCGCTTCAGCGCAGGTAGTCGCCGTCGCTGAAGTAGTCGTCATCGCGACCGTCGTCGGACGACGGGCGCGGCGCGCGCGGCGGCTCCGGTGGCTTCGGCGGTTTCGGCGCCGGGGGCAGCTGCCGCTCCTCTTCCGGCACGAACCGGTCGCCCTCATCGCGCGGCGAAGGCGGCGCGGTGAAGCCTTCCGGTTCGGGTGGCGGGAACGCCTGCTCGAGCCGGCTGACCAGCTGGTTCATCACTTCGGGACCGACCGGGTCGGTGACGCCGGCCTGCATCGCCGCGGCAAGCTTGCTCTGGGCGGTCTTGACGGTGCCGAGGATCTCTTCGGCGAGGTCGGGTTTGTCACGCACACCCAGGCCGATCTCCAGGCCGATGAGATTGCCGGCGTGGTCGACCTTCACCCCGATCTGGCCGTCCTTGCTGCGCGCGGAAACCGAGACCGCCTCGATCTCGCCGACCATCCGCTCGGCCTTGCGCTGGGATTCGGCCATCCTGGCTTCGAAGTCCGCGATCATCTGCTCAGGGTTCGTCACGCGAACCTCCCCGTTCACGTCAGTAGCCGTACGGCGACCGAGTGTGGCACAAGGCACCGACAGTCGTGGGCGGTTCAGCGCGTTGTGACGAAGGCCCCTGCCGATTTCTCACCCGACCGCGCGTGACCTGGGTCGATTCTTGGCACGGCGAGTAACCGGTGCGGTATCGTCCGTCACGCACGAGGGGTGATCGAACGCGTGGGGAGCGTGGTTCGGTGGGGTTGTTCGGCGACATGCTCGACGCTGCCAAGCACGTCGGGTCCGGAATCGCGCACGCCGTCCAGTCGGGTGGCGAGGGGCTCGGCAAGGTACTGAGCGGCGCGGGTGTCGGCCTGCTCGCGGGCGGGCCGATCGGCGCCGTCGCGGGGGCGTACGTCGGTTCGCAGACCGGCACCGGAGCCGAGAACCCGCAGGCCGCCGGGTTGTCGCCGGGGCAGCTGGTCCAGGCCGTGCTGCACGGGCCGGGCACCGAGTCGTTGCAGAAGGTGCACCAGGCGGGCGTCGACCAGTCGACCTACCAGCGTCAGCTCGAACAGGGCACGCGTGAACTGACCTCCGGCCTCGAGTCCGCGTGGACCGGCGGAGCCTCGGACGCGGCCCGGGAACGTCTCCAGCCGCTGACCGCGTCGGCGGTGTCGGCGTCCACGACCCTGGACCGCAACTCGACGCTGTCCCAGGCGCAGATCGACCAGTTCCACCAGATGAAGAACTCGCTGCACCCGGACGTCACCGACCAGCCGCCGACGCGCAGCGCCTGGGACGTCGCGACGCCGTGGGACACCGACACCGAAGACAAGATCAACCAGTACAACCGGAAGGCCGCGGAGAACGTCGAGCGGTACACGGCGTACTCGCAGCAGTCCAGCTCGAACACCGCGGCGCGGACGATCGACTACGGCCAGCTACGCGAGTACACCGGCGGCGACTTCACAGTGCAGGACCCGAAAAAGCCCGTCGAGCCGCCACCTCGGAAGCGGACGAGCGGGGGCGGTGACGACCGGTCGATCGGTGCGCAGGTGCAGCCGCCACCGGCGGTCCACCCGCCGGTCGTCCAGCCACCGCCGCCGGGGCCGGTCACGCCGCCGGGCGTACCCACGCCGGGAGTGGATGACAGCGTTCGCGCGCAGGGTTACGTGCCGCCGTCGACGTCGTTCCCGCCGGGCTTCCAGCCACCGGGGACGGGATCGGGCGGCGGGTTCGGCCCCGGCTCGGGTCCCGGCGGCGGGTTCGGACCGGGTGGCGGCCTCGGCCCCGGCGGCTTCGGCCCCGGCGGTGGCTTCGGCCCCGGTGGCGGCGGATTCGGACCGGGCTCGTCGTCCGGCGCGGGCGGCGGGACAGGTGCCCGCGGCCCCGGCGCGTCGACCGGAGCCGGCTTGACGGGCGAAGGACGCCCGGGCGCGGCCGGCGGGATCCGCGGCGGCGCGGCGGGCAAGCCGGGCTCGCCGGGAATGGGTGGCATGGGCCAGGGCGCCAAGGGTGGTAAGGGCGAGGAGGACGCGGAGCACCAGCGCGCGTCGTACCTGGTGGAAGCCGATCCGGAAAGCATCTTCGGGGGCTCCGACGAGCGGACCGTGCCCCCGGTGATCGGGCTGTGATCTTCCTGCCCAAGGCCGCCCTGCTCACCGCGTGGGAGTGGGAGCGGCACGGCCCACCGCCCGCGGTCCTCGGCGCGGACAACCTCTGGCTCGGCGACGAGACCCGCAAGCGGCTCGACGAGAAGATCCTGGACGTCCTCGCGTCGCTCCGGCTCGCGGCGGGCGGCACGTTGACACGCGAATTCCGTGACGTCCTGCGCGTCCTGGCGAAGGGCGCCCATCAGTTCACGGCGTGGCTGGGTGACATCGCGGCCGACGAGTCGGGCACGGTCCTGGTCGCGTCCGACGGCCCGGACGCGCTCCGCTTGATTCGGAAGGGCGAGACGGTCCGGATCGACCTCGTGGAGCCGTCGCGGATCGCGGAGTCGCTGGTGGACGTGCTGCCACCGGTCCCGCCGGCGCGGATTTCCCCGGTGTCGATCCCGGAGACGCGGTTTTCGCGCGAGGAGTCGTACGACCTCGACGACCCGACGGCAGATCGCGGCGGCGACCCCCTGGTTTGGGCGCGCCGGCTGATGGCGGCCGAGCGGACGGGCGTCCACCAGTGCTACGCGGTCAACCGCGGCTCGCGCAGCGCGCCGATCACGGCGGTGGACGTCGGCGGGGTCGGGCGGGTGCTGACGTACGTGTACCCGGGGCGTGAGCGGATGGTCAGCTTTCAGCCGGGGACCCGGGGTGCGCTGACGGAAGTGCTGTACGCGACGCTGAACGGGTTAGGGGGAGGACGATGACGGGCTCGATCTTCAGCGGGATCGGCTTTTGGGCGACGGATATGCCGAGTGGCGCGTCGCGGCCGGCCGGTGGGCAGGGGTTCGCGATGAGCAGCTCGGAGATGCGGGCGATGCTCAAGAAAGCCGAGGACCAAAAGGACACCATCGTCGAGCAGATGCGAGCCGCCGAAGGGTTGAGCCAAGCGAAACCGCCGGCGGACGAGCCGGTCAGCCGGCAGGCGGTGCTCGGCCCGAACGGGGTCAACGAAGCCGGGCGCTACTACCAGGGCCATCTGCAATACCAGCTCGACTACTACAAAGAACTGATCCGGCGATTGAGTCAAGCCCTCGGCATCACCGAAGCGGCTGACCGGCAAGCTGCGGATTCGACGAAAACGATCAAGGGGTCGCTCGAATGATTCGACGAGTTCTCGTCGGTGCCACCGCGGTGGTGGTCGGCACGGCGTTGCTCACTTCATGCACGGGTGAACGGCGCACACCCGGCACCGCTTCGGCGGCGCCGGCCAGTAGCGCGGAACTGCCGAACAGCGGTGCTCCCAAGGTGACGGACCCACTGCCCGCCAAAGTGCTGGAAGGCAGTCCCTGCGATTCGGCTTTCACCGCCGACCAGCTGACCGGCTATCTCGGACAACCAGGTTCGCCGAAACCGAAGGACTCGGAGCTGGGTCCCATGTGCGACTGGGGCAGTACCTCGGGAAGCAGTGCCGGCATCCTGGTCATCTACGAGACCAAGAACGACGAAGGCATCAGCCTCGCCTACAAAAACGAGAAGCCCAAGGCCAAGCGCTGGGTCGACGACCTCGCCCCGGTCCAGGGTTACCCCGCGGTCGGCTACGTGGATGTGGGGTCGACCGACAATCGAACGTGTGTGATCGTCGTCGGCATCTCCGATGAGCTGGCGTACTCCGTCTCGCTGAGCATCGGTGACTCGGCGGTGCAGGCGGGCAAGGACGCGTGCGAACTCGGGCGCGGAGTGGCCGACACCGTGCTGACCAACCTCAAAGCGCGGTCCTGAGCTGCACCTTTTCGTTACGACGGAGATCGCGTTAATGCAAGACTTGTCGTAGTAAGCACCTAGACTGTTCGGATGAGCCACCCCACCCGGAGGGGTCGCGCGCGTGCGGCTACCGAACAGGACATTCGGCGGACCGCTCGGAAGCTGCTCGTCGAGCAGGGACCCGAGGCGGTCACCCTGCGCGCCATCGCGCGGGAGCTGGGGATCACCGCGCCCGCGCTCTACCGGTACTACGAGTCGCGGGACGACCTCGTCGGGACCCTGCGGCTGGACGTCTGCGCCGATCTGGCGGACGAGCTCGCGGAGGACATCGCCGAGCTGCCGGACGACGGGATCATGCAGCTGTTCGCCATCTGCAAGGGCTTCCGGCGGTGGGCACTCACCCACACGAAGGAATTCACGCTCGTCTTCGCGTCGCCGACCGGAGGCGTGGGGTCGACGACCGGGAGTGCGCTGAGCCGCGTCGACGAGCCGTTCGGACGGATCTTCCTGGCCGCCGCCGGGCGGGTGCTCGCGCGGACCGACATCGTGCTGCCGTCCGCCAGCGGGGTGCCCGACGAGCTGCGCGACGACCTCCAGAAGTTCCAGGAGTCGCTGGTCACCGTGCTCGCCGAATCCGACCGGCAGGTGCCGGTGGAGAAGATCGACCTCGGCGTGACGTACCTGATGATCCAGTTCTGGGCCCGGCTCTACGGGCACGTCACGCTCGAGGTCTTCGGCAACTACCCGATCCCGATGTCCAAACCGGACGTCCTGTTCGAGGCGATGCTCATCGACCTCGCCCGGGAGATCGGGCTCTACTCCGGCTAAGCCGCGTGGCCGCCGTCGGCCGAGAGGGTCGACGCCGTCACGTAGGCGCTGGCCGGCGAAGCCAGGTAAGACACCGCGGCCGCCACCTCCGACGGCGAGCCGTAGCGGTCGAACGTCGTCAACGTCCGCTGGTCCGCCGCGTAGGGACCGTCGGCCGGGTTCATGTCCGTGTCCGTCGGGCCCGGGTGGACCAGGTTGACCGTGACGCCGCGCGGGCCGAGTTCGCGTGCCAGCGCCTTGGTCAGGCCGACCATCGCCGCCTTGCTCGTCGCGTACAGGGCCATGCCCGGGCCGGGTACGCGATCGGTGACGCAGCTGCCGATCGTGATCACGCGGCCGCCGTCGCCCAGGACTCCCGCGGCCGCCTGGGTTGCGGCGAACACGCCGCGGACGTTCACCGCCAGCACGCGGTCGACGTCTTCCAACGAGGTTTCGGTGAAAGCGCCGACGAACCCGACGCCCGCGTTGTTCACCAGCACGTCGAGCTGGCCGAATTCCGCCACCGCAGCCGAAACGGCGGCCGAAACCGCGGAAGCGTCCGCCGAGTCCGCCTGGATCGCCAGCGCGCGGCGGCCGAGGTTCTTGATCTGCTCGACCACCTCGGCCGCCCGCGCGGCGTTGTTCACGTACGTCAGCGCGACGTCGGCGCCGTCCTCGGCGAGCCGCAGTGCCGTGGCCGCGCCGATGCCGCGGCTGCCGCCCGTCACCAGTGCCACCTTGCCGTCGAGGGTCATCCCCGATTCTCCTTCGATCGAACGGTTTTCCTTGACCGTTCAATCAAATCGGGGATGACCGGCGAGCACCGGCGGCTTTCCGACGGAGCGCTACAGGACGATGTTGACCAGCTTGCCCGGCACCACGATCACCTTGCGCGGGGTGCCGCCGCCGACCAGTGCCGCCACCTTTTCGTCCGCCAGCGCCGCCGCCTGGACCGCGTCCGGAGCGGCGTCGGCCGGCACCGTCACGCGGGAGCGGACCTTGCCGTTGACCTGGATCGGGTACTCGACCGAGTCCTCCACCAGGTACTTCTCGTCCACCACCGGGAAGGGGCCCTGCACCAGCGAGTCCGCGTGGCCCAGCCGGTGCCACAGCTCCTCCGCCAGGTGCGGGGCCAGCGGCGCCAGCATCAGCACCAGCGGCTCGGCCAGCTCGCGCGGCGTCGACGCGGCACCGCCGTAGACCTTGGTGACGTGGTTGTTCAGCTCGATCAGCTTCGCGCCGGCCGTGTTGAACCGCATCTCCGCGTAGTCCTCGCGAACGCCCGCGATGGTCTTGTGCAGCACCTTGCGATCCGCCTCCGAAGCGTCCTCGGTGGACACTCGCAGGTCGCCGGTGGTCTCGTCGACGACCAGGCGCCACAGCCGCTGCAGGAACCGGTGCGCGCCCACGACGTCCTTGGTCGCCCACGGGCGCGACATGGCCAGCGGGCCCATCGCCATCTCGTAGAACCGGAACGTGTCGGCGCCATAGTTCTCGGCCATCTCGTCCGGCGTGACGACGTTCTTCAGGCTCTTGCCCATCTTGCCGTACTCCTGGGTGACCTCTTCGCCGTTGAAGAAGTACTTCCCGTCGCGCTCCTCGACCTGCTCGGCCGGGACGTAGACGCCGCGGGCGTCCGTGTACGCGTACGCCTCGATGTAGCCCTGGTTGAACAGCTTCCGGTACGGCTCCTTGGACGTCACGTGGCCCAGGTCGAACAGCACCTTGTGCCAGAACCGCGAGTACAGCAGGTGCAGCACCGCGTGCTCGACGCCGCCGACGTACAGGTCGACGCCGCCGGTGTCGTCCGCGCCGTGCTCGCCCGGCCGCGGGCCCATCCAGTACGCCTCGTTTTCCGGCGCGCAGAACGTCTCGCTGTTCGTCGGGTCCACGTAGCGCAGCTGGTACCAGCAGGAACCCGCCCAGTTCGGCATCGTGTTGATGTCGCGGCGGTACTTCTTCGGGCCGTCGCCCAGGTCCAGCTCGACCTCGACCCAGTCGGTCGCGCGGGCCAGCGGGGACGACGGCATCGAGTCGCGGTCCTCCGGGTCGAACGTCACCGGCGAGTAGTCGGCGACCTCCGGCAGCTCGATCGGCAGCATCGACTCGGGGACGGCGTGCACTTCGCCGGCCTCGTCGTAGACCACCGGGAACGGCTCGCCCCAGTAGCGCTGGCGCGAGAACAGCCAGTCGCGCAGCTTGAACTGCACGGTGCCGATGCCGGCGCCCTTTTCGGTCAGCCAGTCGATGATCGTCTTCTTGGCCTCGGCCACGTCCATGCCGTCCAGGAAGCCCGAGTTGATCGCCGGGCCGTCACCGGTGAACGCCTTGCCGTCGAAGCCTTCCGACGGCTGCACGGTCCGGACGATGTCCAGCCCGAACTTCTCGGCGAACTCCCAGTCGCGGACGTCCTGGCCGGGCACGGCCATGATCGCGCCGGTGCCGTAACCCATCAGCACGTAGTCGGCGACGAAGATCGGGATCTGCTTGTCGTTCACCGGATTCGTCGCGTACGCGCCGGTGAAGACGCCGGTCTTCTCCTTGTTCTCCTGCCGGTCCAGCTCGGACTTCCGCGACGCGGCGACGCGGTACTCCTTGATGGCCTCGGCGGGCGTCGCGGCGCCACCGGTCCAGCGAGGATCGACGTCCTCAGGCCAGGCCGAAGTGACCAGCTTGTCGACCAGCGGGTGCTCCGGTGCCAGCACCATGTAGGTGGCGCCGAACAGCGTGTCCGGCCGGGTCGTGAAGACCTCGATCGCGTCTTCGCCGGACTTGAACGTGACGCGGGCGCCGTGCGAGCGGCCGATCCAGTTCCGTTGCATGGACTTGACCTTCTCCGGCCAGTCCAGCAGGTCCAGGTCGTCGACCAGGCGATCGGCGTACGCGGTGATCCGCATCATCCACTGCCGCAGGTTGCGGCGGAAGACGGGGAAGTTGCCGCGCTCGCTGCGGCCGTCGGCGGTGACCTCTTCGTTCGACAGCACGGTGCCCAGGCCCGGGCACCAGTTGACCGGCGCTTCGGAGATGTACACCAGCCGGTGGTCGTCGATCACCTGCTTCCGTTCGACGGCGGACAGCGCCGCCCAGTCACGGCCGTCCGGCGTGGGACGCGAGCCGTCCGCGAACGCGGCTTCCAGCTCGGCGATCGGCCGGGCCTTGCCGGCTTCGGTGTCGTACCAGGAGTTGAAGATCCGCAGGAAGATCCACTGCGTCCAGCGGTAGTACTCGGGGTCGATCGTGGAGATGCGACGGCGTTCGTCGTGGCCCAGGCCCAGGCGCCGGATCTGGCGCAGGTAGGTCCGGATGTTCTCCTCGGTGGTCTTGCGCGGGTGCTGCCCGGTCTGGACCGCGTACTGCTCGGCCGGCAGGCCGAACGCGTCGAAGCCCATCGTGTGCAGCACGTTGCGCCCGATCATCCGGTGGTACCGGGCGAAGACGTCGGTGCTGATGAAGCCCAGCGGGTGCCCGACGTGCAGGCCGGAGCCCGACGGGTACGGGAACATGTCCTGGACGAACAGCTTGTCGCTGGGCACCGGCTGCCCCTCGACGGCGAGCGGCCCGACGGGGTTGGGCGCGTGGAAGGTGCCCTGGTCGGCCCAGTGGTCCTGCCAGCGCTGCTCGATCTGACCCGCCAGCGCGGCCGTGTAGCGGTGCGCGGGGACGTCGGTCCCGGTCGCCTCAGTCATCGCCGTCTTCCTTCGCGTTTCGACCTACTCCAGAAACAACTCGACCCCTCAGCCACCAGGGCATGAGGGGTCGCCGCGCCGGCCGGGCCGGACCCGGTCAGCGCGGCAGGCTAAGGAGCAGCCGAGCCGTGTTCATACGTTCATCGTAACTTGCTGGTCAAAGCCGTTCCGAGGGGACCGCCAGTGCGGCGAACTGGGTGACCTGAGTGGCGGAGAAGTTGTTGTCGCTGACGATGATCAAGCTGCGGTCGCCGTTCGGCAGCTTCGGGCCCCAGGTCATGCCCTCCAGATTGTCCACAGTGGACAGGCCGAGGTCGGCGGCGTCGAAGAGGAACCGCTTCTTGACCGGCTTGACGTGCTGAGCGTCGGCCAGGGACTTGACGTTCAGGACGTTCGTCGCGCCCTTCGTGTCGATCTCGTAGACGCGCACCTTGTTGCCGACGCCGGTGACGAACGAGCGCTCCATCATCAGGAACTTCGTGGGGTCGGCCTGGTCGACGGCCAGCATCGAGGAGACGCCGGTGGTCGCGAACGCGCCGTCTGGGACCGGTGACGCGAAAATCTGCTCCTGTGGGTACGCGTACTGCGCCAGGACCGGGCCGTAGCGGCCCTGCAGGGTGATCCGCGAGAGCGCACCGGTGGTCGTCGTCGGCGCGGGACCGTCCTGCAGGAGCGGGCCTTCGACTTCGCTGGCCAGCAGCGAGCCGAAGCCGGTGAACGTGATGCCCTCGAGCACGAGGTTCTGCCGCGGACCCGCCGTCGGCGTCATCTTCTCGTTGGCGGGGATCGGCAGGTCGCGGACGTATTTCCCGTCGCGGCGCGCCTCGCGGATCGACGGGTCGATCAACGTCGTCGCCGTCCGCTCGCCCTCCTGCGACCAGTAGTAGTCGCCGGTCCACGGGTCGACGCGCAGCTCTTCGGGGTCGATCGTCTGCTCGTTCTGCGGCTTCGACGGGTCGTTCTGCGTGAGCGGCGGGTACGGCGTGCCGTCCGGGCGCAGCAGCGGCTTCGTGCTGGTGAAGGTGACCGGGCCGACGCCGTCGGCCGACACCGGGAAGGTCGCGGTGTAGAAGCGAGCGGGGTTGATCGCGGACCGGTCGTCGCAGATCAGGGCGTATCCGCCGGTCCGGGGGTCGTAGTCGATGCTGGAGAGGCCGCCGACCACCGTGCCCTGGAACAGCAGGGAGTTGGGGACGATCTGTTCGCCGAGCAGGCGGATCGGCCGCTGGTGACTCTCGGCGGCGCTCGCCGGCGCCGCGGCGACGAGTCCCCCGATCAGGGCAGCGGTCAGCACTGTGGGCAGTACGCGTGGTGACATGGCCTGTAGCACAGTCGGTCAGGGTATCCGCCAGGTTGCCAGGACGTCACGCTTATCCTTGACCTCGTGTTCGCTATCGCGCTGGTTCCGGTCGTGCTGGGTCTGCTTGTCGGCTTTGGTGGGTTCCTCGGTTTCCGCGAGCGCTTGACGCGCGAAGGCGGGACCGGCGTGCGCACGCAGGCCGCGTTGCGCAGCGAAGAAGCGTTCAGGCTGGCCAACCGCATCGCGGGGCTGCCGACCATGGCCGGTGGCGCGATCTCCGTGCTCACCGGGCTGGCCGGGCTCGCGATGCCGACGACCGCCGGCCTGGTCTCCGCCGCGCTCGCCGGCGTGCTCGCCATGCTCGTGCTGGTCATGGGCGGCGGCGTGCTCGGCAACCGGGCCGCGCTGACCGTGCCCCCGCCGGCTCCGGCCGCGCCCGCGGGCTGCACCGGCTGCGCGTGCGGCTCCGGTGGCTGCGGGGTCTTCAAGAAGGACGAGGCCTAATTCCGCTGGAGGTCGCCCGGATGGGTGGCCAGCAGGGCCAGCGGAATGCCCTGGCGCCGCAGGACCTGGCTCCACAGGTCGCCGCTCGGTGAGGCCAGGATGTCGCTCGGGAGCGCGGGGACGATGACCCAGTCGTCGCGCTCGATCTCGCCGGCGAGCTGACCGGAGTCCCAGCCCGCGTACCCGGCGAAGACGCGCACACCGCGCACCTTCGGCACGAGCACTTCGGGGTCGGTGTCCAGGTCGACCAGCGCGACCGGCCCGCGAACCGCGATGACGCCCGGCACGCTCGCCGCCGTCTCACCGGTGCGCAGTGCGGCCAGGCACAACGCGGTCTTCTTCTCGACCGGCCCGCCGACGAACACCGCCTGCGGCTCGGCGACGTGCCCGCCCCAGTTGGGCAGCACGTCGTGCACGGCGACGTCGCTCGGCCGGTTCAAGACCACGCCGAGCGTGCCTTCGTCACGGTGATCGATGACGAACACAACGGTCCGCTTGAAGTTGGGGTCGACCATCGTGGGGGCGGCGACCAGGAGCGTTCCCGGCTCAACCTCGGCGTCCGCTGACACGCGACCCATGATCTCACCTCTGGCCCGGCGAATTACTTCGGCTCGGGAACAATCGCCTCAGCAGCCTCGTTTGAAACAGTGGTCGGCGCACTCCGTGTCCCCCGGGCTCACTGAAGAACCGCCTTTGTGGAATACCGTCCGGCAGGAGCCACACTGCGCATAGCCGCCGAGAGGCGAGGCTGAGTGCGCCGGCCACCCTTGCTTGATGGCTTCGCCATCTTCGCCCCTGGCGCCCTCAGCTTGTTTTCCAGGGGGCAAGCCCCCCGGACCCCCCGTGTGCGCCGGCCACCAGACTCTTGACCCGTGCCCCACTAACGGGCCTTAGTCTGGTTCCGTGACGATCAGCACCGGTGCGGCCACCGCACGAAGAGGCCCCCGTGAGCTGCTCAAGGATCCTGACTTCCGGCGTCTGCTCTTCACCCGCTTCGCCGCCAGCTGGGGTGATGGCGTTTTCCGCGCCGGTCTTGCCGGGGCCGTGCTGTTCAACCCCGAGCGTGGTGCCGATCCGCTGGCCATTGCCGGTGGGTTCGCCGTGCTGCTGCTGCCCTACTCGGTCGTCGGGCCGTTCGCCGGTGCCCTGCTGGACCGCTGGGACCGGCGCAAGGTCCTCATCTTCGCGAACCTCCTGCGTGGGTTGGCGATCGCCTGCGCGGCCATCGCCGTCGGGTTCGGGTTCGGTGGGATCGGCCTGTTTTCGCTGGCCCTGGCCGCGGAAGGCATCTCGCGCTTCATCGGCTCCGGGCTTTCGGCGTCGCTGCCGCACGTCGTGGAGGAAGAGAGCGTCGTGACGGCGAACGCCTTCGCCACGACGCTCGGCTCCGTCGTCGCCGTCATCGGCGGCGGGTGTGCGATCGGGTTGCGGGCGCTGTTCGGCAGCAACGACCTCGGCTCGGCCGAGACGACGGCGTTCGCGGTGCTCGGCACGCTGGTCTCGGCGTTCATCGCGCGCGGCTTCACGCGCGGCGTGCTCGGGCCGACGGTGGTCGACGAGCCGCCGAACCCCGTGCTGGCCGTCGCGCGCGGGCTGGCCGACGGCGCTAAGCACGCGTGGCGCGCCCCGAGTGTCACGGCCGGCTTCATCGCGCTGTTCGCGCACCGAGCGTCGTTCGGGGTGTCGCTGCTGGTCACCGTGCTGATGATGCGGAACTACTTCACCGACCACGGGATCTTCCGCGCCGGCCTGCCCGGGCTCGGGCAGATGGCCGCGCTCGCCGGAGCCGGCATCCTGATCGCCGGGCTGCTGACGGCGCGGCTGCTCCGGAAGTTCGGCCGCCTGCGCGCGGTGCTCGGTTCGCTGCTGCTCGCCGCGATCGCGCAGTCCGCGCTGGGCCTGCCGATGGTGCTGCCGCTGGCGCTGCTCGCGTCGTTCGTCATCACCGGGGCCGGACAGGTGCTGAAGCTCTGCGTCGATTCGTCGATCCAGCTCGACGTCGCCGACGAAGCCCGCGGCCGGGTGTTCGCCCTGTACGACACGCTCTTCAACATCACGCAGGTGGCGGCGGTTTCGCTGGGCGCGCTCGTCGTGCCGGACGACGGCCGCTCGCCGGGCCTGCTCATCGCGGCGACCGTCTGCTACCTCGTCGGCGGCGCGGGGTACGCCGTGGCGCGGCGCCGGACGGTTCGGTGAGGGAAAACCACGAACCGGTCACGGTCACTGCTCCATTGGCATTAGGGTGACGGCAAGTCATTAGTAGGTTCGAGGGACACCGGGGGGGACCTGTGACCACCGCGGGCGACGACCGTGCACGGCTCGAAGCACGCAATGCCGCGATGAAGGACCAGATGGACACCCTCCTGGAGAACTTCGAGCGGCAGACCGCGCAACTGCGCGACGCCCAGACCGCGGCGGCCGAGACCACCGCGCAGGTCAGTTCCTCCGACGGCCTGGTCCGCGCCACGATCGACGCCGGCGGCACCCTCGCGAAACTCGAGTTCGCACCGAACGCGTTCGAACGCACGACGCCCGCACAGCTCGCGAACACCGTCCAGACGGTGGTGCGGCAAGGATCGCTGCAGGTCAAGCAGAAGATCGCCGACCTCATGGCGCCGATCACCGAGGGACTCCCCGACCTCGCCGACCTCGTCGAGGGCGCGCCGTCGCTGGCCGGGCTGGTGCCGCGGATCCCCGAGTTCGTCGAAGAAGAGGCTCCGGCGCCGCGACCCGCGTCCTTCGAAGAAGGCGGCTCGATCCTGCGCAACGAGGCCGTGCCGCCGCCGATGCCCGCTCCCAAGCCGGCGCCGAAGCGCGTCCGCCCGCCGCGTGACGAGGACGAGGAGCCGCCGTCGTCCTGGATGACGAGGGGCGATTGATGCCCGGAGGGGGCTCCGGGTTCACCGCGGAACCCGACGCCGTCCTGGGCGCTTCGAGCGGCCTGACCACGGCGGCGGACGGGCTCGACAGCGCGCTGAAGGCGTTGCGGGGCGCGCTCGACGCGCAGGGCGCGTGCTGGGGCGACGACGACTCCGGCAAGGAGTTCGCCAAGGACTACGTGCCCGGTTCGCAGGGCGCCGTCGAAGGCTTCGCCAACCTCGTGCAGGGGTTGCGCGGGATGCAGCAGAACGTCGCCAAGTCGATGAAGGCGCTGTCGGGCGCCGACGAAGACGTGACTTCGCAGCTCGGCAAGGGGCAATGACCCGTGGGTATGGAGATGCCCGACGCGGTCAAGTGGCTGCTGCCGATCGTCGTCGGGGAGAGCTGGCCCGAGGGCGACGAGACCAAGCTGCGCGCCCTGCGCGACGCGTGGCACACGGCGTCTTCGGCGATCGGCCCGGCATCGGAAGCGGGTAACCAGGCGGCGTCCGGCATCCGCGACAACTGGACCGGCGACGGCGCCGACGCGTTCGTGGAGCAGTGGAAGAAG
Source organism: Amycolatopsis sp. NPDC005961 (assembly GCF_040629235.1). Lineage (NCBI taxonomy): Bacteria > Bacillati > Actinomycetota > Actinomycetes > Pseudonocardiales > Pseudonocardiaceae > Amycolatopsis > Amycolatopsis sp. NPDC005961. Next base: position 28,621 of record NZ_JBEXVF010000008.1, read on the forward strand.
TTCGTCGAGGGCGACGAGGCGTACTTCAAGCAGCTGGCCGACGCGACGAAGGCTCTCGGGGACTCGTGCGACCAGACGGCGCTGGACGTCGAGTACACGAAGTACATGATCATCATCTCGCTGATCGTGCTGGCGGCCCAGATTGCGGCGATGATCGCGGCGGCAGCGGTGACGTTCGGCGGCTCGACGGCGGGCATCGCGCCGGCCCAGGTCGCGACGCGGATGACGGTGCAGATGCTGTTCCGGCAGCTGCTCGAGAAGCTGGCGCAGCAGGGGTTCAAGCAGGTCGCGAAGGAGCTGCTGGAGAAGCTGCTGAAGCAGGGTCTCAAGAAGATCGGCATGGAGGTCCTCAAGAACGAGGCCATCAACCTGGGGATGGATGCGGGTATTCAAGGCCTGCAGATGGCGAAGGGCGACCGCAAGGACTGGGACTGGTCGAAGACTTCGGACGCGGCGATCTCCGGCGCTGTCGGTGGCGTGGTCGGGGCGGCTTCGGGGTCGATCGGGCGGGGGGCCACCGAGGGGCTTTCGCACTCGGCCGGGGGTCAGGTTGCCGACGCGGCGGTGCGGGCCGGGGCTCGGGGGGCGGTCGAGGGGGTTGCGCAGACCGTCGGACAGGCGGCGGTTACCGGGGATCTGGGGTCTTTGACGCCCGAGCAGTTGCTGACCGGGGCTTCCAGTGGGGCTGTGGGTGGGGCGGTCGGGGGCGCCAAGGAGCAGATGCACTCGGTTCATGAGGCGAACATTCCTCGGGAGCCGGGTGGGGGGCCTGGGGAGTCGCGGTCCGGCGGTGGTTCGGATCGGGAGCCGGGGGCGTCTTCGGAGTCTGAGTCGCGGGGGGATTCTTCGCGAGAGGCTGGCGGTGAGCCGGAGTCGCGGGGTGAGGAGGCTCGGCGTTCGTCGGAGCCGGAGTCGCACGGAGAAGAACCGCCGTCCGGGCCCGAATCGCGAGGGGAGAACTCTTCGCGGGAGCCTGAGTCGCGGGGGGAAGAACCTTCGCGAGGGCCGTCGTCCGAACCGGAGTCGCGTGGCGACGAGCCGCGGCGCGAGACGTCATCCGAGCCGGAGGCCCGTCGCGAACCCGAGCAACGTGCGGACACTGCGTCTGCTCGAGAGCCGGAACGCCCGTCCGCCGAGCCGCGACACACGGCCGAATCCGAGGGGCCGCGGCCGAGTGCCGATCATGTCCAGGCAGAACGTCCGCACCCTGAAGTGAGGGCGGCTGCAGACAGTCCGGTGCCTCGGCAGGTGTCGGACGGTCCCGCACCTCAGCAACAGCCCTCGGCACCTGGCCAGCCGGCGCCATCATCGGGTAGTTCGGCACCGCCGGCGGTCTCGTCGCACGGCGCGATGCCGAGTCCGGCCAGTGCACCGTCGAACGGCGGCTACGGCATGGCCCCACCGGGAGCGGGCCCGGAACCGGGCCGCCAGACCGGCGGACACCCGCAGGACAACGTCGGAGCGGCCGGCTTCACCGGCGGTGCGAACCAGCCGTTCGCGGCAGCCGATGGGGGAACGGCACCGTTCCAGAGCGGGCCATCGCCGCAGCAGGGCCCGCCCCAGGGCGGATTCACACCACCCCCACCAGTGGGAATGCCGAACGGCGGCGGTGGTCCCGGACGTACGAATGGCCCGGCCCCGATGCCCCCGCGCGGCGGTCAGCCACCGCACGAGCAGCCGCGACGGATGCCACCGCAGGACCCGCGCCGGATGCCGCCGGGTGGTCAGCCGATGCGCGGGCAACCGCCGGTGTCGTCTGGTGGGCGGCCCCCGCAAGGCGGACAACCGCAGGGCGGTCAGGCACCGGGCGGTCAGGCGCTGGGCGGGCAACCGCACGGTGGACAGCCGCATGGCGGGCACGCGCATGACGGCCAGTCGCACGGTGGGCAGCCACACGGCGGTCAAGCACAAGGTGGACACCCGTTCGGTGGGCAGCCACACGGCAATCAACCGCACGGTGGGGCACAGGGCGGCCAGCCACAGAACGGCCAATCGCACGGCGGACAACCGGGGGTTGGGCAAGTACTGGGCGGTCAGCCGCACGGTGGGCAGCCGTCGCACGGTGCCAAGCCGTCGCAGGGAGGGCAGCCGTCGCAGGGTGGCCAACCGACGCAGGGTGGGCAGCCCCCGCACAGTGCGCAGCCGCCGCAGGGTGGGTCGCCGCCGCAGGGAGGGCAGCCGACGCAGGGCGGCCAACCGTCGCCTGGTGGGCAGCCCCCTCAGAGTGGCCAACCGTCGCACGCTGCGCAGCCCCCGCATGGTGGGCAGCCGCCGCAGGGCGGGTCGCCGCAGGGTGGGCAGGCGCAGGGTGGGCAGGCGCAGGGTGGGCAGGCGGTTCACGGTGGGCAACGGCCGCCGGGAGGGCAGGGGCCGTCGGCTGGGCAGGCGCCGCGCGGTGGGCAGCCGCCGGTGGGTGGGGCTTCCTCTCACCGGGGGCAGTCGCCGCAGGGTGGGTTGCCTTCTAACGATCCGCGGCGGATGCCGCCGTGGCCGCCGGGTGGGCCGCCGCACCAGGGGGTGCCTGGTGGGCAGCGTCCCGCGGGGTACCCGAACCAGCCGCGCGGGCCGCAGGGGCCGGGTCCGCATCCGGGTGGGCGGCCGCCGATGCCGCCACCGCCGGGTGGCCGGCCGCCGCACGACCCGCGGCTGGGTCCGCCGCGCCCGGTGGGGCCGCCGCAGGTTCCGCCGCCGCGGTTCGGGCCGCCGCAGGAGCGTCTGCCTCGGGGTCCGCAGGGGCCATTCGAGCAGCCTGTCGCGAGGCCGACGGAGCCGAACGTGCCCGTGGCCGAGCACGCCCCGGTTCAGGAGCGGCCGGTCGAGCAGCAGCCACCCGCGACTGGGCAGAACCCGGACCGGCATCGGCCGACGGATCCAGCCGGCGAGCAGCGGCGAACCCCGGACGAGCGGCCGGTCGGGAACGCTGCGGACCAGCCGATCGAGCGGCAAGCACCCGCCGCCCGGCGGCCCACCGAACAAGGCGCGGACGCAACTCAGCAGACACCCACTGCGGAACGGCTGAGTGAGCAAGCGACGACCGCAGCCGAGCGGTCCGTTGGGCAAGACGCACGCGCAACCCAACAGCCCGCGCCCACTACGGAACAGCCAAGTAGGCAAGCGCCGACCGCAGCCCAGCAGCCCGGCGAGCAAGACGCACGCGCAACCCAACAGCCTGCGCCCACTGCGGAACAGCCGAGTGGACAAGCGCCGACCGCAGCCCAGCAGCCCGGCGGCCAAGACGCACACACAACCCGGCAACCGGCGCCCACTGCGGAACGGGCGGGTGAGCCCACGGTTGGACAACCACCTGCGGCCGAGCAGTCGGGCGGGCGGGATGTTTCTGCTGCCGAGCACGCCCCTCCGCACCAGCGCGGTGGGTTCGAGCAAGCACCTGAGCACGATCGGCAGCCCGCTGCCGAAGCGGCGCACCAGCGCGCGGGTGAGCAGGAACTGCCGGCGGAGCAGGAACCCGGTACCGACCCCGGTCAAGAAACAGACGGCAGCACGCCGCACACCGAAGACGACCAGTTCGCCGACGAGCCCTACCTCGACGATCCCGGCTTCCGCGCCCAGGACCCCGCCGGGATCGCGCGGATCGAGGACACCTTCATGGACTCCGGGCGGCAAAGCCCGGAGACCGGCGAGTGGCGCCACGAGCAGGTCCGCCGCGAGGCGCTCGCCCGGCGGGACCAGTTCCACCCCGGTATGTCCGACGATGGCGCCTTCGCCGTGCACGCCTACACGCGGCACGAGCTGGTCGGGCCGCTCAACCGGGCCCTTCGGCTCGGCGGCCCCGAGCTCCTCGGCCTCGCCCCTCAGGCCGGGGCGCTCGTCTCCGGGCTCAACGAACTGCCTCCGCACGTCGGCACCGTCTCCCGGCGGGTCGACTTCCACGGCGATCCCTCGCGGCTCCAGGCCTTCCTCGGGCGCTTCCACGAGGGCGCGCACATCACCGAGCCCTCCTTCCTCAGCTCGTCGAAGGTCGACTCGGCGCATCCGCGCAGCACCTTCGCCGGTGAGGTCGAGATGCGGATCGAGTCCAGGACCGGCCGCGACGTCGAGTCCATGGCCAGCATCGGGCGCGAGCGCGAGGTGCTCTTCAAGGCCGGGTCGCAGTTCGAGATCACCGGGGTCGAGATGGGGCCGGGGCATCCCCAGCACCCCGATTTCGAGAACCGCCCCGGCGCCCGGGACCAGCCGCAGTGGATCGTGCACGCCGAAGAGATCGCGCCTGGGGATCCGCGGTATCGCGGCGATACCTGGGACGCTGTCGACGAACGCCGGGCCGCCGAACGCGCCGACGAAGAGCGCTTCGAGCGGGAAGCGGCCGAGAAGGACGCGCAGTTCTACGCCGAATATCCCCACCTCAAGCCGTCCGGGGACCTGTTCAAGCTGCTCGGTGGGGACGACGACGCGCCGCCGCCGCCCGAAAAGCGGGTGCCCGCCACCACCGAGCCCGAGGGGGGCTGGTCGCGGCTCGCCGAACCGCTGACGCCGGGTGGGCCGCCGGTGCTCCACGCCGGGTCCGTCGAGACTCCGCAGCAGCACGCGCGGCTCGTCCGCGACGCCGTTCCCGAACTCGCCGCCGTCAACACCCGCAACCACTACAGCCCGGGCGAACACGGCTTCCGGACCAACGCCGCCGAGTCGATGACCGCCTTCGACCGGCGCATGAACGGCGAGGACGTCGTCGCCGGGCCGGCCCGGGGCGAGAGCCTCGGCGGGAACTGGCGCGACCGCGGCAGCTTCGACGACGTCGCGCGCGACCTGGGAGAACGTCCTGTCGGCGCGCGGACGGCCGTCTCCTTCGAGCACGCCGGCACCGAGCACTTGGTCGCCGCCGTGCGGACCGAGCACGGGATCCTGTTCGCCGATCCCGTCACCGGGCGGCTCGCCGAGCTGCCGCACGATGCCACGTCGATCCGCGAACTGCCGCTCGGCCCGCACGAGACGCCGACGATCACCGACCGGCTCAACCCCACGACCGAACGGCCGCCGCACGACGAGGGTTACCTCTTCGACGACGACCACCGCGGTACCCCGGCCGACCACGAGAGCATCCGCCGCGCGGTCGGCGACGAGCGCATCTACCAGGACATCCACGACCGCGCGCTCGCCCGGCGGGACGCCGCCGGACTGCCCCTGACCGACGAGGGCGCCGTCGCGGTGCACGGCTACACCCGCGGCGAGTACGCCTACGACGTCAACGAGGCTCTGCGCTGCGGCCCGGGCCACCCCGGCTTCGACCTCGCGCAGGCGAACGCCCGCGCCATCACCGACGGCCTCAACCAGGTCCCGCGCACGTCCGGCGAGACCATCCGCGCCTTCGACGTCCACGGCGACCCGCGGCTGGCCGAGCTCGTCGCCGGGCCGTACCGCCCGGGTGAAGTGGTCGTCGAGCCGTCGTTCTCCAGCGCGTCCATCAAGACCGGCGAGTTCTCGACCAGCAAGTTCGGCGACGACGTCGAGCTGCACGTCCGGTCGGACAACCTCCGCGACATCTCGAAGCTCGCCGAGAACCCGTCCGAGCGCGAGTCGCTGTCGCCGCCCGGCACCCAGCTGCTGGTGCACGAGCGACGGCTGGAGCTCACGCCCGAGGGCCGCCGCAAGTGGGTCATCGAGGCCGAGGAGATCGGCCCCGGCCACCCGCGCTACCTCGACCCCGAGGCCGCGCAGCGGAAGATGGCCGAGCGCCGTGCCGAGAACGACCACAATGCGGCCGAGTTCGAACGGCGCAAGCAGGCCGCGCTGATGGAACGCCTCGGCGGCTTCGGCGAGGCGGAGCCCGAGCACGTCGCGACGCCGCCGGAGCACCCCAAGGTCAGCGACGTCCTCGACACGCACGAACTTCCGCCGACGCCAGAGCCCCAGCCCGACTACGGACACCTGGCTCGGGCGACGAACCCGCCGTCCGAGCCCGCCATCCACGCCGGCGCCGCGACGCCGGCGGAGCGCGCGGCCTACGTCCAGGACCGCCACCCGCACCTGCGCGAGGTCAACCCGGGCTTCCACCAGCCGGGCGCGCTGGAAAACGGGTACCTGTCGAACTGCACCCGCGCGCCCGAGGCCTACCTGGACCGGCTGCGCGGGGGGGACATGACGGCCGAGCCGGTCCTCTTCCACGAGATGGGCACGCGCGGCACGCTCGAGCACCTGGAGGGCCGGTTCGGCGAGACGTTCTCCGAGCGCGGCAGCTACGACGACGTCATCCGCGAGATGCGGGACATGCCGCTCGACCACCACGCCGTCGTCGCGGTGAAGTACGAGGGCCCGAACGGCGTCGAGTACGGGCACGTCGCGATGGTCGTGCACACCCGCGACGGCGTCGCGTTCATCGACCCGCAGTCCGGCGACCTCATGCACCTGCCGCAGCCGCCGAAGGGCATCAAGCTGATGCACGTCGGCAGGCCGGACGAGGTGCACCTCCACCCCGAGCACGCCGGGACGACGGACCACGGCGGCTACGGCAGCGCCCCGCAGTCCCGCCTCGACGAGCTGCTCGCCCAGCCGAGGGTCGCCGAAGCGCTTGCCGACGCGACCACCGACCTCGTCGTCAAGGACCACGAGGGGAACCCGCAGAACCTCGGGCCGGTCGGCGAGTTCGTCCGGACGCGGCTGGCCGAGCACCCGGAGCTGGTCGACCTGCTCCACGACCCGGCCAACGAGTTCCTGACGCGGTCGCTGCTGCGCAAGCCGGAGACGATCGCCAGCCTGCTGGTGCACGACGAGGCCCTCCCGATCCTGGCCGACGCCGTGCACGAGGTGCACCACCCGGCCCCGGACGCGGAACCGGTGGGTCCGGACGCGGAGCCGACCCCGCTCACCCCGGACCAGGCCGAGACGTCCCACGAGGTGATCGACCAGGCGGAGGGGCACCCTCAGCAACACCGCCGGCAGGCCGAATTCGACTTGAGCAAGGCCGGGGACGAGGCTTACACGCGGCAGTACCTCGCCGAGCGCTACGCGGAAGCGGCGCGGGCCGACGCGAAGCTGAAGGAGATCCTGCCGCCGCTGGCGGCGGAAACCGGTGGCCACGCCGGGTTCCGGCCCGGACCGAAGTCCGAAGGCCGGGCGATGGACAAGATCAACACCAACTACGACGGCGACGCGTCGCGGCTGGTCGACCTCGCGGGCGCGATGATCCAGTTCGAACGCGTGCAAGACGCCTACGCCGCGTTGGCGCGGATCGCGGACCACCCGGACCTGGAGATCGTCGACTTCGACGACCGCTTCGCGAACCCCGCTCCGGCCGGTTACCGCGACCTGCAGATGAGCGTGCGCATCGACGGCCACGTCGCCGAGCTGCGCCTGCACCTCAAGGCACTGGACGACGTTTCGGCGTACGAGCACTCGCTCTACGAGGTCCGGCGCGATCTCAAGGCGCTCGCCAAGGCCGAGGGCCGGACCTACACCGCCGACGAACGAGCCCTGATCGACGGGCTGATCAAGCGCGAACGAGAGCTGTTCTGGAACGCGCTGCAGGGGAGTCTCTGATGGTTCAGACGCCGTCCTACTTCGAGTACTACGACCACCCCTACGTGGTCGACGGCACGCCCGACGGCGGGCTCACCGGCCGCATCCTCAACTGGAAGACCGGCCGGTTCGACGAAGACAACGAGCACGTCACCGACGTGCTCTTCGACCACGGACCGGACATCCGGAGCCTCGACCGCGACCGGTTCGTGCGCCGCACCGAGGAAGCGCGGCACCACTACCTCCGCGGTGACGGGCCGATCTTCGCGCTGTACCAGACCATCGACGCGATCTGGGCCGCCGTGGAAGAGGAAAGCCGCAAGATCACCAAGGAGGAGCGCGCCTTGATCGACTCGCTGTACCGGCGCACCTTCACGATGTGGGAGGACGAGTTCGCCCGCCGCGACGCCGGCGAGGCCCCGACCTTCACCTTCACCTCGACGTTGGCGCGATGATTCACGTGGAACAACGACTTTCGCCCGAAGAGCAGCGCACTGTCCTGGTGCAGCTGGGAAAGCTCGTCCGCGAGCTCCGGACCGACGCCGCCGGGCCGGCCGCCGTCGACTTCCGGCAGGTCGGGGCGCACACCGAGCTGCAGGGCCACAACGCGACGACCTCCGACGCCGTCGCCGAGCTGTTCACCGAGCTGCGCAAGGGGATGTACGCCGAGGACCGCGGCACCTGGCTGCAGGCGCGGTTCACGCTCGCCCCGGACGGCACCTTCGACTTCGACTTCGCGCTCGACGACGATCCGGTGTGGACGGACGCGCCGCCGTCGGCCGCCTACCCGGAGGAGCTGGCCGCGTTCCCGCGCGCCGAGGAGCACATCCCCGACTGGTGGCGGCTTCGCGCGCAGCTGCCGCTCGGCGTGGTATTCCGGCACGCCAAGACCGACGAAGACGTCGAACGCCCACCGCTGACCGACACCGAGGTGCCGCTCGTGCTGCAGTACCTCGAGCGGGAGGCCGTCGTCCACGAAGACGGCGACGAGCGCTTCCACACCGACGGTGCCTGGATCTGGTCGTCGTCGGTGGCCGACCAGCTGGCCGACCAGGGCATCCCGCCCGAACCGGACCTGGTCGCGCACATCCGCCGTCACCACTTCCAGCCGCCGTACGTCGAGCCGCTGGTGCGCCGGACCGCGGAGGCCGACCTGCTGGGCCGGCCGAGGCCGAAGCCGAGCCGCGCGGACGTCAAGAAGACGAGCGGTGACGTCGCCGCGGAGCTGGAGACCACGCCGGACCCGAAGCTGGGCGACGAGGAACTGCTGATCGTCCTGGTCCAGCGGCTCGGCGAGCACGGCGTCTGGCCGGAGGCGTACCGCGTCGGCGAGCGAGCCGACGGCACGTGGTGCCTCAACTTCGCTCCCGAAGGCTGGGAGGTCGCCGCGTACGCCGGCGGGGAGCCCCGCGAGCCCCAGTACTTCGAACGGCTCGAAGACGCCGCCCAGCAGCTGCTCGGCGCGTTGCTGCTGCACCCCGCCCGGATGACCGCCGGCCACGAAACCCCCTTGGAAACCGCCAAGGAGCTCGACGACTGGCCGGTCCACCCGGCTCCGGGTGAGCCTCCCCTCACCCTGCTCCGCAACAAGCGCATCACCCGGCTGGTGGCGGGTACGGTCGTTCTGCGCTTCGGCGAGGAACCCGGCAATCTCGTTCACCACGGGGAGGTACGGTTCGCCACGACGTCGCTGCCGCTGGAACGTGAGCGGGAACGGCGGAGCTACCGGCTGAGACGCCCTCTGCACGTGATCACCGGCATCACGGTTCCGTGGGCGAACCTGCCGGGTGGCGCGGTGGCCTTCGTGCTGCCGAAGACGATCGCCGAGCACGAGTCCGACGGAAGCCTGGAGAGGATCGAGTAGGTGGAAGCGGCGGAAGCGATTGCCAAGGTCGGCCAGTGGCTGCGCGCGGTGCACGGCCCGGACGTCTCCGGTCCCGCCGGGCTCCGGGTGGACACCGAGAAGGTGCTGCGCATCCCCGAGGGCTGGTCGGTGCCCTACAACACCATCGCGTTCCTCGACGAGGGCCGGCCGGAGAAGGAGATCTTCCCGCCGCCGTCGGTCGTGGTCCGCGAGCCGGACGGCGAGCTGCGGCAGGCGCACCCGCACCCCGGCGGCCTGTCCGTGCCGGTGGCGTTCCCCGGCCAGGAGAACTGGCGCGAGGTCGTCGACCCCGAGTACGTGAAGGCCGGGCTCGGTGAGCTCGGCGTGCCGCTGCAGGCGGTCGCGGGCTGGGTGAAGGTCGACGCCGAGGGCAACCAGACCGGCGAAGAGCGCGAGAACCCCGAGTACAAGGCGGGCCCGATCCGCCGCGGCTACCCGAAGCCCGAGAACACGCTCGAGACGCTGCTGTCGTTCGCCAGCGTCGGCTGGCTGACGCGGGAACTGCTGCTCATCGGCCTGATCCGGTGCGAGGTGTTCATCCCGCTCGACCTGGAGACCGGCAAGACCGACCGGTTCTACTTCGCCGAGGAGCGCAACGAGCTCAAGGTGTTCAGTTCGACCCGGAACCTGCCGTCGCGCGAGCACGGCTGGTGGAAGGTCGACGTCGCGACGCTCGCCGAGTTCGAGCACCCGCCGAACCTGGTGATCAACGGCGGTCCGACGACCATCGAGGACGTCTCCAGCGGTGAGCTCGCCGGCATCGTCCAGCGCTTCCCGCGGCACGAGCCGCGCATCGACGTGCACGGCCGCTGCCCGGAGGCCGAGGAGGACCTGATCCGCGTCGCCGCCGACACGGCGTCGCGGATGGGGCTGCCGGACCCGGTCAAGCCGCCGCTCGCCGCGGCCGAGAAGGCCCGGCGGCGCGGGTACGAGCTGACCGCCGAGGAGTGCGCGAAGACCGTGCTCGGCGAGTCGTGGCTGAAGCGGCTGCAGATGCCGGAGCCGCCGCGCAGCAAGCCCAATGACCTGCGCGCGAACGGCCTGGCGCCGACGTACGACAACGCCGGCCGCGCGACGCCGCGGCTGGACACGTTCGGCAAGTACTTCGAACGCGACCTCGACGGCTTCCGCTACGGCTGGCAGCGCGTCACGGGCGCGTACGTCGGCTTCGCGCTGGGAGAGGCCCTCGGCGCGGCCGTCGACCGGATGCCGCTGCACGACATCCACGCGAAGTTCGGCATCGAGGGCGTCGCCGACCTCATCCCGGCCTTCGACCAGGCGGGCCGGATCGGCTCGCTGACGCAGCGGCTGCTCTTCTACACCGAGGCCGTGATCCGGAGCCCGCACCGCGAGCAGCCGGAGTCCCGCGAGGCCGAGCAGCTCTTCCCCGGCGTCGTCCGCGGGGCGCTGCAGCGCTGGCTGCGGACGCAGGGCGCCCCGATGGAGAACGCGGACGGCTGGCTCGTGCAGGTCGCGGACCTGCACGCCCGCCGTGACGCCGACGACGCCGAGCTGAACTCGTACCACCAGCTCGCGACCGAAGCCGGGGGCGCGCCGCCGATGACCGGCCCGGCCGCGCTGATCCCGGCGCTGCCCGCCGCGCTGACCATGGCCGGTCCCGGCAGCGGGTTGAGCGGCGGCGCGCGCCAGGCGGTGCGCGACCTGGCCGGCGTCACCCACCCGACCGAGCCGGACCTGTCGGCCGCGACCTACCTGACCTGGCTGTTCGAGCACGCGCTGACCAAGGAGGCGTTCAGCTTCCCGATCTGGAACCTCAGCCGCGAGGTGCTCAACCCGGACAACCAGTACCAGCAGGGTCCGGAGTGGGCGGAGATCAAGGACATGGTCGCCGAGTCGGTGCCGTTCTTCGGCGAGCACGGGCTGCCCGACCTGCGGATGCCCGAGCTGATCGGCGACGGCAAGTCGACGCTCTCGGTCCTCGGACGCGCCTTCGCCGCGTTGTCCGGCTTCGAGAACTACCCGGAGCAGGCGCTGCTGCGGGCCGTCAACCACTCCGGCCGGAGCGCGCTCACCGGCGCGATCGCCGGCGCCCTGCTCGGCGCGCGCACCGGTATCCCCGGGCTGCCGCAGAAGTGGGTCGACCAGCTGGAGCTGCGCTACCTGGTCGAGAACGTCGCTTCGGACGCCTACTGGCACTTCGACCGGCACTCGGCGTTGAGCGCGCTCGGCGACGAGTGGATCGAGCGGTACCCGCGGCGCTGACGCGAGGATGGGGAGCATGGCTGAAAGCGACGACGGCTTCGTCGAGTGGCGGCCGGACGTCGATCCGGAGTTCGACGAAAAGGCGTTTCCCGACCTCGGCATCCCGGTGCGCGCCATCCGCGGGTGGGCGCAGTACACGCTGTTCGGGGAGCCGACCGGCCCACGCCGCGCGAACGAGCAGTACCGGCCGGGCCCGGTCTGGCGCGGTTTCCCGGTGCCGACGACCGACGCCGAGAAGCTGCTGGGCTACCTCGGCGCGAACTGGATCAGCCGCGCCGAGTTCGTGACGGCGCTGCTGGACTGTGAGGTGCTGGCGCCGACGCCGGACGGAGAACCGGTGGTCCGCGCGGTGCCGGACGGCCACGAAGTCATCGCCTACAGCTCGTCGGCGAAGGTGCCGGGGCGCTACCCACGCCGGTGGCGCGTGACGGTCCGCGAACTGCTGGCCGGGCGGCCGTCGACCGGGCTGACGCTCGCCCCCGGCACCGGGCTCGTCCGCAGCCTGACCGCCGCCGAGCTGGGTGACGTCGAAGCCGGCGAGCGTCGGCACGGGCTCGACGAGCCCGCGCCGGAAGCCGGGCCCGAGGTGGCCGAGGCGCTGCCCGCGCTGGTCGCGGAGTTCGGCGTCGAGCCGCCCGACCTGCTGGAACGGCACCTGCGGTACGCCGTCGACCACGCCCGCGACCACCACTTCGAGCTCGCGCCCGACGACTGCGTCCGGTACCTGCGCGGGTTCGCCTGGCAGTACCGCAACGGCGTCCGGCGGCGGGCGGGCCAGGACCCGCAGTGGCCCGCCGACCTGGGCGCGAACGGCCTGATCGGGCACGTCGACGAGGAGGCGCGCCCGCGGCCGGTGCCGTGGACGTTCGGCAAGTTCTCCGCCTTCGGCACGCCGGCCGCGCGCTTCGCGTGGCACCGGATCGTCGGCGCGTACGTCGGCTTCGCGATCGGAGACGCGCTGGGCAGTGGTGCCCCCGGCACGCTGGGCGGGCTGACGCGCCACCTGCTCTTCCACACCGACATCGTCCTGCGCGGCCTGCCGCCGGTGCCGACCGGCGAGGTGCCGGCGAACCTGCCGTTCCCGGACCCGGTCGGCTGGCTCGCGGTCGCGACGCGGCGCGCGGGTCTCGCCCCGGACGACGTCTCGACGTTGCTGGCGACGGCGCTGGCCGCGACCCCGGCGGGAGCGGTGGCCATCGACAGCGTCGACGGCGAGCAGTACGCGAAGGACGTCGCCCACGCGCTGACCGGTGGCGACCAGGAGGTGGCCGAGGGCGTCGACCTGCTGGTCGCGCTGTTCCAGGCGTTGCTCACGCGGGACACCTTCGCGCTGCCCGTCCACCTGCGGCTGCGGGAGATCGGCGGCGAACTCGCCCAGGAGACGCTCGCGCTGCGCGAAGACCGCGACGCCGACGACGTCACCCAACTCGAGAGCATCGGCGACGGCCGGAGCGTCCGGTCGGTGCTCGGCCGGGCGCTGTTCGCCGCAGCCAAGCGCGGCCACGATCCCGAAGCGGCGATCACGCTCGCCGCGCGGTCCGGCCCGGTCGCGGGCGCGATCGCCGGCGCCCTCGTCGGCGCCCGGCTGGGCGTGCCCGGCCTGCCCGCCGCGTGGGTCGCGGCGCTGCCCGACCTCGGCCTGCTCGACGACGTCGCCAGCGACGTCTTCTGGTACTTCAACCGCAACGGCCTCCAGACGGAGACCGCGGAACACCCCCGCTGGGAGCGCCGCTATCCCAGTGGCCGCTTCACGCCGAAACCGGAGGGACCGGACTTGCGCTCACGACTGCGGGGGAGCCTGCTGGCCGGCGCGATCGGCGACGCGCTGGGCGCGAAGACCGAGTTCGACTCGATCGACCGGATCCGCGAGATCGCCGGGCCGGACGGCATCACCGACTTCATCCCGGCGTACGGCGGCGTCGGCCGGATCACCGACGACACCCAGATGACGCTCTTCACGCTCGAAGCGCTCATCCGGGCGCACGCCCAGCAGCGGCGGACCGGCTCCGCGGACGTCGTGCACTCGCTGCAGCTGGCCTACCAGCGCTGGCTGCACACGCAGGGCGTCGCGTGGGACCGGGCGCGTGGGCCGCAGTCCGGCGTCGAAGCGCCCGACGGCTGGCTGGTCACCCACCAGGAGCTGTTCAGCCGGCGCGCGCCGGGGTTGACCTGCTTCGGCGAGCTGGAGGCGTACGGCCGTTCAGGCGTCCGGGGCACCATCGAACGCCCGGTGAACAACTCGAAGGGCTGCGGAGGCGTGATGCGCGCCGCGCCCATCGCGGTGTGGTCCGACGACCTCGCCGAGGTGTTCCGGCTCGGCGCCGAAAGTGCGGCGCTGACCCACGGTCACCCGAGCGGGTATTTGTCCTCGGGCTGCTTCGCGGTGCTCGTCCACGGGCTGCTGCACGGGAAACCGCTGCTCGACGCCCTCGCGGCCGCGCGGGACGAGCTCGTGAAGCACCCGGGTCACGAAGAGCAGAGCGCGGCGCTCGACGCGGCCCTGGCACTGGCGGAGCAAGGACCGCCGACGCCGGAGAAGCTGGAGTCGCTCGGGCAGGGCAACGTCGGCGAGACCGCGTTGTCGATGTCCGTGTACGTCGCGCTGACCACGACCGACGCCGACACGGCGTTGCTCGCGGCGGTCAACCACAGCGGGGACAGCGACTCGACCGGTTCGGTCTGCGGCAATCTCGTCGGCGCGATGTACGGCGAACGGACGCTGCGGCAGAGCTGGCTGGAGCAGCTGGAGCTCCGCGACGTCATCGTCGGCCTGGTGGACGACGCGATCACCGAGTTCGGCCCGGATGCGCCGGGTGACGACCGGTGGTTCGCTCGGTACCCGGTCGACTAGGTTTTCGGTGTAACTGGGGTCAGGGGAGGACAAAACGTGCGTTACCGGGTTGAGGTGGCCGAACGCCCGGACGGCCTGTACGCGACGTGGGGCGAGGGGACGTTCCGCGCGCAACGTTCGACGACCGACGGCACCGTGCTGCTGTCCGTGCTGCCGGAGGAAGAGGCACCGGAGGGCTTCGACAAGGAGTTCGAGGACCGGCCGGCGCGGGTCGTGCCGGCGAGCGAGGTGCCGGCGACGTTCACGCTGCGCACCTTCGGCGAGTACGACGGCGAAGTCTTCGAGGTCGCGCCGGGCGCGCGGCCGGAGCTGACCCTGCGCTGGGTCCGGGACGACGCCGCCCGCGCGGCACAGCTGGGCCTGACCGACTTCTCGGTCACGGTGCCGGCGAAGCAGGTCACGGCGCTGTGGCAGACGCGGCTCGACTTCACCGAGACGCCGGAGGCGCGGCCACAGCCGGGCGCCGGCGACCAGAACGCGCTGCTGCGCGCCATCGGCCGGACGCTGCTGCACACGGTGCCCGGGGGCTGGGCCCGCGTCGGCGCGCAGTTCCGGCAGGTCGGCGACTACTCCGAGATCGAGGTCCGCGCGGTCGGCGACGAGGACGGCCCGGTGTCGGTCTCGCTGCCCGCGGCGCCGCGGCTCGGCGGGCTCTTCGCCCGGCTGCGGGCCGCGATGTTCCAGCCCGAGGTGGGCACCTGGTACCAGGGCACGTTCACGCTCGACGCGGAGTCGCAGTTCGACTTCGACTTCGACGCCGACCGCGAGCCGGACTGGCGGGTGCCGCCCAACGAGGGCGGCCGCCCGTCGACCGCCGCCTACGAGCTGGAGCTGGCGAACTTCCCGCGGGCCCCGAAGCACGTCCCGGCCTGGTTGACGGCGAAGGCCGGCCTGCCGCTGGACGTCACGTTCCGGCTCGCCCGGGCCGCCGACTCGCACGCCGAGGGCGAGCGGCCGGTGGTCAACCGGCCACCGGTGCCGCCGGACCAGGTCCGCGGCGTGCTCGACTACCTGTTCCGGGCGCCGGTCGCGCTGCACCGGCCCGCGCCGCTGCCGGACATCTTCGGCGCGCCGGGCGCGAAGCCGGACGTGCCGAACGCGTTCCACACCGACGGCACCTGGATCTGGCCCGCCGCCGTGCCGCACTACCTGCGCAAGTACGGGGTGCCGCCGGAGCCGGAGCTGGTCGAGCACATCCGGGCGGCCGGGTTCCGCCCGCCGTTCGTCGGCGACCTCGTCCGCGCGACGGCGGAGGCGGAGGTCCTCGGCCAGCCGCGGCCGCCGCAGACGAGCGCCGACCTGCCGGACGAGCGCGCGCTCGTCCGGGTCGCGCGCGGTGAAGAGGTGCGGGACCTGCGCGGCGCCGAGACGCTGGAGCTGCTCCAGCAGCGGCTGGCCGAGCACGGCGTGCCGTCGGCGGCCTACCGGATCGGCGCCAAGGAAATCCCCGCCGAGGGCGTCTGGACGCTGCGGCGGGCCGAGAACGGCTGGGAGGTCTCGCGGCCGCCGTCCGACGAGCCGGTGGCGTTCGGCTCGCTCGGCGACGCGGCCCGGTTCCTCCTCGGCGTGCTGCTGATGCTGCCGCCGCGGCCGGCGGAGGAGTCCGACCTGCCCGCCGACTGGCCGATCCTGCCGATGCGCGGCGAACCGCCGTTGAACTTCTACCGCGGCAAGCGCCTGATCGTCCTCCCGCCGGGCACGGCGGTCGTCCGGTTCGGTCCCGAGACCGGCAACCTGGTGCACGCGGACGGCTCACGGTTCGTCGAGACGTCCCTGGCGTTCGAACGCGAGCGGGAGAAGCGGCTCTACCGGGTGCAGCGTTCGGTGCGGGTGCTGACCGGGGTGACGGCGCCGTGGAGCGGGATGCCGGGCGGCGCGGTCGCCTACCTGCTGCCGCGGCCGCTCGCCCAGCACGTCGAAACGGGCTCGCTCAGCAGGCAGTGATCAGGACGGCGGGCGACCACCAGTAGTCGGCGAGCGGTTCGACGACGACCTCGGTGAAGCCCGCCGTCTTCAGCTGCTCGGCCCACGCGGCGGCCGGCTGCTCCCAGTTCGTCCGCTCCTGCCCGGCGACCAGACCGAGCAGGACCGGCAGCAGGAAGCCCTGCGCGACGAGCGAGGCGTCATCGCCGTACTCGGCGACTCCGCGCTCGTAGCGCTCGATCAGCGAGCGAAGGTGCTCCGGCGAGCCTTCGGCGTACTCCGGGACGTCGAACTCGGCGAGGACCAGCGTCCCGGTGCGCGGCTGTAGCGCGCGCAGCACCTCGGCCCGCTGCTCCGGCTCGATGGACTGCAGGGCGAACGTCGACTGGACGAAGTCCCAGCCGAGGTCGTCCCGGGCCAGGAACTCCTGCGCGGTCGACTGCCAGCAGGTCGCCGACGGCACCCGTTCGTGGACGCCCTCGAGCAGGGCGGCCGACGGTTCGACGAGGTCGATCCGCGGGGGCGTGTGCGAGGCCTGCTCCAGCGCGGGCACGACCGCCAGGCCGTCGCCGCAGCCCAGGTCGAGCAGCGACTCCGGCTTCGCGTCGTCGTAGCGGGTGGCGAGGGCGGTGCTCAGCGCCCGGTACAGCCCGACGTTGCCGCCGCCGCGGATGAACGCCGTGAACGCGCTCGGCTGGTCGTACACCGAGGCCGAGCCGTCGCCGGCGAGGTAGGTGCGCAGTTCTCCGGCCAGCGACGAGCCGGCGAGACCGGCCTGGGCAGCGAGTTCGGCGGCTTGGTCGCGGTCACCGGCGCGGTAGGCGGCGAGGGCGTCGGCGAGCAGCTCGGTCGAAGTCATGAGTTCAGGAGATATCAGAACGGGACCCACAACGTCACCCGGGTGCCGCCCCCGGCGAGTCCCGATTCGACCAGCGAAGTCCCGCCGACCTCGGCCAGCCGGGCGGTGATGGACTCGCTGATGCCGAACCCGGCCGGGTGATCGGCCGCGCTGAAGCCGGAGCCGTGGTCGCGGGTGATCACCGCGATCCCGCCTTCGCGCTCCTCGACGCGCACCACGACCCGGTCGGTGCCGGAGTGCTTCATCGTGTTCCGCAGGGCCTCGCGCACGGCGTCGCGGATGGCGATCTGCCGGACCTCCGACAGCGTGTCGTCGTCCAGCTCGGCCACCACGAGCTGGGCGCGCAGCCCGTCGCGGGCCATCTCGGCGGCGAGCGCGGCGAGCTTCTCGCCCAGCGGCCGCGCGCCGGCCTCGGCCCGTTCGGACTTCGCCGTCTCGATCGTGTGCCGGATCTCCATCGCCTGGGCGCGGGCGAGCCGCTGGATCTCGACCAGCCGCTCTTCGGCGTTCGACGTCCCGGACAGCGCCATCGCCTCGAGGGTCTGCAGCACGGTGTCGTGCAGCATCCGGTGCTGCTGGGCACGCTCGGCCAGCCGGCCGTTGCGGGTGCCGTAGGCCAGCGCCAGCCGGGTGCCGAGCCCGGTCAGCACCAGCGCGGCGGCGGCCAGGAAGAGCTCGGCGAGCAGCGCCGTCGAGGTCGAGAATGCGGCTCCGACGTGGAACTCGCCGGTGTTGATCCAGTTCGCGAGCATCCGCAGCGGGAAGCTCGCGAGGCCGAACACGAGCCCGCTGGGGACCCCGAGCGCGAGCGTCAGCAGGCCGGCCTCGCCGAGGAGGTGGACGCTGCTGACCGCCAGCGCGTCGAAGTACCCCTGCGCCGGCACGGTCAGCGCGAGGACCAGTGGCGAAAGCACGGTGAAGACCAGGTCGACGGCCAGCAGCTTGCCCGCGTCCCGGCCGCGGTACGGCGCCGAGCGGAACATCCAGCGGAAGCCGATCAGGTTCACCGCGACCGAGAGCAGGGTGAACACCCCGACCGGCAGCAGCCCGGTCGACCCGTGCTGGAACGCGTAGACGCCGAACTGGCCCGGCACGGCGAGCAGCCGGAAGGCCAGCGGGATGAGCACGACGTACCGGGTGGCGCGCAGCAGCAGGCCGTCGCGCCGGCTCGGGTCGATCGGCCCGGCCATCTTCGAGATCCGCTTCAGCGCGTGGATCGGGGTCGGGTCGCCGACTTCGTCCGAGAGTTCGCTGGTGGCCGTCGCGATCGCCGGCGCGCCCTGCCGCAGCAGCGCGACGAAGAAGCTGCCCCCACGCGCCGCTTTCGGCGAGTCGGGCGCTTCGGTGGACATCGCGCAGACAACTCCCTGGTCACATCGGTGAACCGAGGTTAGGGAGTATCACCGATCCGCGCGGGTCAGGTCCAGCTTTCCACGAAATTCGCCGTCAGTTGGTCAGGAGTTTCCGATTCCCTGCTCGGCAGCCCACTTCTTCAGCTCCGCCACGGCGTCGTCGTGCTCCAGCGGGCCGCGGTCCAGGCGCAGCTCCTTGAGGAACTTCCACGCCTTGCCGACGTCCGGCCCCGGCTTGATGCCGAGCAGCTCCATGATCTGCTCGCCGTTGAGGTCCGGCCGCACGCGGTCGAGGTCCTCCTTGGCCTTGAGCGTGGCGATGCGGGCCTCGAGGTCGTCGTAGGTCGCCTGCAGCGCCGCCGCCTTCCGGCGGTTGCGCGTGGTGCAGTCGGCGCGGACGAGCTTGTGCAGCCGGGTCAGCAGCGGGCCGGCGTCGGTGACGTACCGGCGGACCGCCGAGTCCGTCCACTCACCCTTGCCGTAGCCGTGGAACCGCAGGTGGAGGAACACGAGCTGGGAGACGTCGTCGATGATCTCCTTGGAGAACTTCAGCGCCCGCAAACGTTTGCGGGCCATCCGCGCCCCGACGACTTCGTGGTGGTGGAAGCTCACGCCGCCGCCCGGCTGGAACTCGCGCGTCGCCGGCTTGCCGACGTCGTGCAGCAGCGCCGCCAGCCGCAGGATCAGGTCCGGCTCCGACGTCGGCTCGTGCGACTTCTCCAGGTCGATCGCCTGGGCGAGCACGGTCAGCGAGTGCTCGTAGACGTCCTTGTGCTGGTGGTGCTCGTCGATCGCCAGCCGCATCCCGGGCACCTCGGGCAGCACGCGGTCGCCGAGGCCGGTCTCGACCAGCAGCTCCAGCCCGGGCCGGGGGTCGTCCGCGAGCAGCAGCTTCGACAGCTCGGCCTGGACGCGCTCGGCGGTGATCCGGTCGATCTCGCCCGCCATCGACGTCATCGCGTCGACCACGCGCGGCGCGGCGGTGAAGCCGAGCTGCGCGGCGAAGCGGGCGGCCCGCAGCATCCGCAGCGGGTCGTCGGCGAACGACTCCTGCGGCGTCGCCGGCGTGTCGAGCACCTTCTCCCGCAACGCGCCCAGGCCGTCGTGCGGGTCGATGAACGTCTTCGTCGCCAGCTCGACGGCCATCGCGTTGACCGTGAAGTCGCGGCGGAGCAGGTCGCCCTCGATGCTGTCACCGAAGGTGACCTCGGGGTTGCGGCCGACGCGGTCGTAGCTGTCCGCGCGGAACGTCGTGATCTCGAGCTGCATGCCCTTCTTCGTCACGCCGACCGTGCCGAACGCGATGCCGACGTCCCAGACCGCGTCGCCCCAGTCGCTGACGATCTTCAGCACCCGGTCGGGGCGCGCGTCGGTGGTGAAGTCGAGATCGCCGGACCGCCGGCCGAGCAGCGCGTCGCGCACGCTCCCGCCCACGAGGTACAGGCGGTGCCCGGCCCGGGCGAACCTCTCGGCCAGCTCGTCCGCCAGGGGGGAGAGCCGCATCAGCTCGACCACCGCGTTCTCCTTGGCGACCACGTCGTTCACGAAAATCCCACTGGGTTCGGGTGCGATTACTACAGGCACCACCGGACAGGACACGGAGAGCCAGCCTACCGGGGCAACCGTTTGCTCTAGCATCGCAGCATGTCTGGATCAGCCGGCCGCCCCGGCGCCTCGAAGCCGCGGAGGCGGCGCAGGCGTCAACGCGGCAGGCGCCTGACCACGGTCGACGAGACGTCGGCCGGTGGCCTCGTGGTGGACGCCGAGCGCGAACAGGCGGTGCTGATCGGCCGGCTCGACCGGCACGGCAGACTGCTGTGGTCGCTGCCCAAGGGCCACATCGAGGACGGTGAGACGGTGGAACAGACGGCCGTGCGCGAGGTCAAGGAGGAAACCGGCATCTCCGCGCGCGTGCTTCGGCCACTGGGCACCATCGACTACTGGTTCGTGGCCGAGCGGCGGCGCATCCACAAGACCGTCCACCACTTCCTGCTCGAAGCGCTCGGCGGCGAGCTCTCCGACGAAGACGTCGAGGTCACCGAGGTGGCCTGGGTCCCGCTGGCCGAGCTGGAGACCAAACTCGCCTACTCCGACGAGCGGAAGCTCGTCCGGAAGGCCAGCCAGATGCTGAAGGAACTTTTCGCGCGCCCGGACGTCCACGGACGAGACGAGCACGCCCCTGAGGGAGCCCCCGAGTGAAGCGGTTCGCCGCAGCCTTCCTTTCCGTCCTCTTCCTGGCCGTCCCCGCCCTCGCCGGAGCCACGGTGGCCCAGGCGGAGGAGGGCGCCCGCCTGCGCGTCGAGCTGAACGAGCTCAACCCGCGCGTGGTCACCAACTCGACGACGACGCTGACCGTGTCCGGCACGGTGACCAACACCGGCGACCGCAAGGTCAACCGGCCGCAGGTCCGCCTGCAGGTCGGCGACCGGGTCACGACCTCGCGCGGGGTCAACGACGTGCTGTCGGGTGCCGTCATCAAGGACTCCCCGCTGACCGACTTCGCCTCGGTCGCGGACGCGCTGGAGCCCGGGCAGAGCGCGCCGCTGAACATCACGGTGAACCTGACCGGGTCGAAGGCGCTGTTCAGCCGTCCCGGCGTCTACCCGCTGCTGGTGAACGTCAACGGCACGCCGGAGTTCGGCGGGCCCGCCCGGCTGGGCGCGGTCAGCATGCTGATGCCGGTGCTGGCCGGGCCGGGCAAGCCGGCCGGGCACTCGTCGGCGGGCGCGCCGAGCATGACCCTGCTCTGGCCGCTGACCGGCAGCGTCCCGCAGGTCTACGCGGCGCCGTACGGCCGGCCGCTGGTGCTGCGCGACGACAAGCTGGCCGACGAGATCGGCCCCGAAGGCCGGCTGAACGCGCTGGTCACCGCCGCGACCACGGCCGTGCGCGGCGACTCGAACCTCGCGAAGTCGATGTGCTTCGCGCTCGACCCGGACCTGCTGGCGACCGTCGCCGCGATGGGCCGCGGCTACCAGGTGCACACCGGCAACGGGAACGTCGACGGCAAGGGCGTCCAGACCGCGAACACGTGGCTGGCCTCGCTGCGCTCCCTGCTGACCGGCCGGTGCGCGGTGGCGCTGCCCTTCGCCGACGCCGACCTCAACACCGTCTCGCGGATCCGCCCCGGCGACCCGATCCTGGTGGCCCAGGCGGCCGCGGCCGCCGCCACGATCCAGCAGCTGGCCGGCATCGCGCCGCAGACCGGCGTGCTCTGGCCGGACGGCACCCTCAACGAGGCGGTGCTGACCGCGCTGACCCAGGCCGGCGTCAAGACCGTCCTGACGGACGCGGCGAAGATCGCGCCCGCCGGCGCGGGCGGCGGGGTCACCGTGCAGGGCGGCACGGTCCGGGCCCAGCCGACCGACTCGCTGATCTCCGCGGCCATGACCGGCGTGCCGAGCGTGCCCGACTCGGTCACCGTCGCCGCGAACACCGAACCGGCGATCTCCAGCCAGAACGGCCTCGGCGCGCTCGCCTTCCGGGCCGGCCTCGGCCTGCCGGCCGGGCAGGAGCGTCCGAACCACCTCCTGGTCGCCCCGCCGCGGCGGTGGGACGCCCCGGCCGCCGAGCTCACGGCGTACCTGCAGCAGGTCGGCGACTTCCTCAACGCCGGGCTGGTCACGGCGCAGTCGCTCCCGTCGCTGCTGAACGCCGACCCGCAGGCCTCCGGCGCGGTCGGCGACGGCGGCCAGAACCCGGACGCGGCCATCGACCCCACCGTCGTCTCGACGCTGGCGAAGCTCGACGACCAGGCCACCGGGATCGCGTCCGCGATGCAGCCGGACCCGACCAAGCGGGTGAAGCCGGAGGACGTCGTCGCGCCGGTCCGGCTGGCCGAGCTGCGGGGCGCGTCCACCGGCTGGCGGGGCCTGCCCGCCGACGCGGCGACCGAGAACGCGCAGGCCGAGATCGGGGCCATCAGCGACCAGGTGAGCGTCCGGCAGCCGCAGCAGACCATCGCGCTGGCGTCCGGCAACTCGCCGCTGCCGGTGTACGTGGTGAACGACCTGCCGGTCGGGATCACCGCGCGGTTCGCGCTCAGCAACAACACCGGACTGCGCTCGGACGACCGCAAGGAGGTCGCGTTCCCCGCGGGCGGCGGCCGGCAGTACTTCCTCCCCGTGGAGGCGCTGCGGGCCGGCCGGTTCAGCGTCGATGTGTCGTTGAGCACGCCCACCGGTACCCCGCTCGGGTCATCCGCGCGCTTCGAGCTGACGTCGACGGAGTACGGCGCGATCACCATCATCGCAACCGTCGCCGCAGGTGTGGCCCTACTTCTGCTGGCCTCCCGGCGCATCTACCGGCGGGTCAAGGACGCCCGCGCGGGTCGCGACTTGGTGGACTGATCCCTCGGCCTTCGAGTGTTCCGGACGGTTCCCGATTACTCTTGGTCCGCACGTACGCGGCACCGGGCCGCGGGCACCGGACCGAGCACCGAGGATTGGGCACGCGTTGGAGAGAGAGCCGGGTTTACCACCCGAGCGTGCGAGTCGTCCTCGGCGCGAAGGCGCTCCGCCCCCGCAACGGGGTGACGGGCCCCCGCGAGCGGGGCAGCCGGTCCGCCGCCAGCCGCCAGCCCAGCAGCCGCCTCCCCCGGAGCGCGGCCGCCGCCAGCCGCCCCGCAACGGCCACACGCGCCAGATGCCGCCGCCCGAAGACGCGACGGTCCGTGACCCGCGCCCGCCCCGCGAGGACGCCCCGCCCCGCCGCCCGGCGCGTGAGGACGGACCCCGGCCCGCCCGGGACGACGCCCCGCCCCGGCGGCCCGCTCGCGACGATGCCCCGCCGAGGAGGCCGGCCCGCGAAGACGGGCCGCCGCGCCGCCCGGCCCGTGACGACGCCCCCGTCCGCGATGGCAGGCCCGTGCGCGACGACGGGCTGATCCGCGACCCGCGTCCCGTCCGCGACGGCCAGCCGGTCCGCGACGACGTCCCCCCGCACGACGCATGGCCGGTCCACGACGAGGCCCCGCCCCGCGAGCCCCGTCCGCCGCGACGCGTCCCCCCGGGCCCCCCGGGCGCGCCTCCGCAGCAACCACCGCAGGGCCCGCCGCCGCGTGGCGGACAGCCGCCCCGCGCCGCCGGTGGTCCGGCGCCCACGCGCGTCCAGCCCGTGCCGCCGGTGCCGCCGCCCCCGGGTCCGCCGGGACCGCCGTCGGCCCAGGGACGGCTGCCGCAGCCGGTCCCGCCGTCGACCCCGGCCCAGGGCAGCCCGGCTCCCGGCACACCGCCGCCCGGCATCCCGGTGCCTCCGCGCGGCCGCGGGTCGCGGCGTCCCGCGCCGGTCCGGCCGTGGCAGGAGGAGGCCCAGCGCCCGCCCGACCCGGAGGCCACGCGGTTCATCCCGCGCACCGCCGGCGTGCCGATGAACTCGCGCTGGCCGGTCGCCGACCCGGACGTCATGCGCCCGTACGACGCGCTGGCCACCCAGGTCATGCCGGCGCTCAAGACGCCGCTCGTCAAGCCGGTCGAGCCGGGCGCGGAAGCCCCGGCCAAGGCGCCGTCGCTGGCGAAGGCGTCGGGCCGGATGGCGATCGCGTCGCTGATCAGCCGGATCACCGGCTTCCTGTGGAAGCTGCTGCTGGTCGCCGCGATCGGCCAGGGCATCGCGAACGACTCGTTCAACGTCGCCAACACGATGCCGAACATCATCTTCGAGCTGCTGATGGGTGGCGTCCTCGCCAGCGTGGTGGTGCCACTGCTGGTGCGCTCCCAGGACGAGCCCGACGGCGGCGCGGCCTACACCCAGCGGCTGATCACCGTGGCGTTCTCGCTGCTGCTGGTCGGCACGGTGGTCGCGGTGCTCGCGGCCCCGGCGTTCACCAGCCTCTACGTCGACGGCTCCGGCCAGGCCAGCTCGTCGCTGACCACGGCGTTCGCCTACCTGCTGCTGCCGGAGATCTTCTTCTACGGCGTGTTCGCGCTGCTTTCGGCGGTGCTCAACGCCAAGCAGATCTTCGGCCCGACGGCGTGGGCGCCGGTGATCAACAACCTGGTCGTCATCTTCACGATCATGGTCGTCTGGGTCATGCCGGGGGACATCGACACCGCCCACCCGTCGATCACCGACCCGAAGGTGCTGACGCTCGGCATCGGCGTCACGGGCGGCATCATCGCCCAGGCCTTCCTGCTGGTGCCGCCGCTGCTGCGCTCGGGCTTCCGGTTCAAGTGGCGCTGGGGCATCGACAAGCAGATGAAGGAGTTCGGCGGGCTCGCGCTGTGGATCCTCGGCTACGTCGCGGTCAGCCAGGTGGGGTACACGATCAACACGCGCGTGCTGACCAGCGGTTCACCCGGTGGTGTGACCGCGTACAGCAACGCCTGGCTGCTCTTCCAGCTGCCGTACGGCGTCATCGGCGTCTCGCTGCTGACGGCGATCATGCCGCGGATGAGCCGCGCGGCCGCCGACGGCGACCACAAGAAGCTGATCGGCGACCTGTCGTACGCGTCCCGGATGTCGACGGTGATGCTCGTCCCGATCTCCGCCGTGATGACCGTGGTCGGCGGCTCGATCGGCATCGCGCTGTTCACCTTCGGCAAGGGCACGATCGAGACCGCCGAGCGGCTCGGCGACGCGCTCGCGATCTCGGCGTTCGCGCTGCTGCCGTACGCACTGGTCATGCTCCAGATGCGCGTCTTCTACGCGATGAAGGACGCCCGCACGCCGACGCTGATCATGATCGTGATGACGCTGGTCAAGGTGCCGCTGCTGTACCTGTGCCCGGTGCTGCTGTCGCCGGACAACGTCGTGCTCGGCGTCATGATGGTCAACGCGCTTACGTTCGTCGTCGGGGCGATCCTCGGCCAGGTGTGGCTTTGGGTGACTTTGGGCAACCTGCGGAGCAAGCGGGTGATCGGCGTGATCCTGTTCACGGTCGTCGCCAGCGGGCTCGGCGTCGGCGCGGCCTGGGTGGCCGGGCAGATCGTGCCGGACTCGTTCGGGCCGACCCTCGGCGCATGGGTCAAGCTGTTGCTGCAGGGCATCGTGGGGATCGTCGTCTCGTTCGGCGTGCTCATGGCGCTGAAGGTCGAGGAGCTGAAACCGGCGACGTCGAGGTTCACCCGGTTGATCAAGCGGGGGTAACGATTCCGGTACGGATGGCGACGACTCCCGCGTCGTATTCTGGGTAACCTTGGTGCGGGGAGCTAACGGGAGAGTGCGGGTGGACACGAGGCGGAGCGAACAGGCGGGGGGTGCGAACCACGTGGGCAAGGCCCAGGTCGGATCGCTGGCCCCCG
The DNA here is from genome assembly GCF_040629235.1 of Amycolatopsis sp. NPDC005961. Taxonomy (NCBI): domain Bacteria; kingdom Bacillati; phylum Actinomycetota; class Actinomycetes; order Pseudonocardiales; family Pseudonocardiaceae; genus Amycolatopsis; species Amycolatopsis sp. NPDC005961. Next base: position 54,425 of record NZ_JBEXVF010000008.1, read on the forward strand.
GGCGCGTGGTCGGCGACGGCCGCTACCGCCTCCTCGCGCAGTTCGGCGTGGACGAGCGGGGTGACGCGCACCTTTGGCGTGCCCGCGACGGGCAGCTGAAGCGGGACGTCGCGCTGACCCTGCTGGTCGGCGACCCGGCCGACCCGGAAGCCGCGCGGCTCGCGCGGCGCACCCTCGAACGCGCGACGCACGCGTCCAAGTTCGGCCATGGCGGCGTCGCCCGCGTGCTCGACGTGCTCGCGCTCGGCAGCGGCATCACCTCCAGCGAAGGCCTGCTCGGCGTCGTCGTCGCGGAGTGGACCAAGGGCAGCGACCTGGTCGACCTGGTCGCGCAGCGGCCGGTGGCGCCCGCCGCGGCCGCGCGGATGGTGCAGGCGCTGGCCGAGGCCGTCGAGCAGGCCCACCAGAACGGGCTCGTCCTCGGGCTCGACCACCCCCAGCGGCTGCGGCTGACGCCGAACGGCGCGCTGAAGCTCGCGTTCCCCGGCCCGCTGCCGGAGGCGACGCTGCGCGACGACGTCAAGGCGCTCGGCGCGGTCCTCTACCTGCTGCTGACCGGCCGCTGGGCGCTGCCCGGCGGCCCGCCCGCGATCCAGCCGGCCCCGACCACGCCGCAGGGGCGGATCGTCCCGCCGCGGCAGCTCATGCCGATGGTGCCCGCCGACCTGTCGTCGCTGGCCGTCCGCACGATCGAGGACGGCGGCAACGGCGGCATCCGCACCAGCGCGGCCATCCTCCGGATGCTCGACCAGGTGGCCGAGGAAGAGGAACGCACCCAGCTGATCAAGGCCGTCGGCGGCGAGGCCGCCGACGGCGAGGGCACGGTCTGGACGACGAAGAAGCCGGTCAAGGACGTCGCGCGGCGGCGCAAGCTCGCGCTCGGCGTGACCGTCCTGGTGGTCGCGACCGTCGTCATCCTCGCCTGGGGCGGGCTGATGCTGATCAACGTCTTCCAGGGCGACTCGAAGGCGAGCGGGCCGACGATCAACGTCGCCGCGCCGCCGGCGTCGAGCCAGCCGGCCGGGCAGCCGCCCGCGCCGAGCCAGCCCGCGCCGCCGCCGTCGCCGGCCGTGGGCGCCGCGGTGAAGCCGCAGGCCGTCGCGGTCTACAACCCCGAGGGCAAGGGCGACAACACCGCGCGGGCGAAGTACGCGATCGACGACAAGCCCGAGACGCAGTGGCGCACCGAGCAGTACAAGCAGCAGTTCCCGGCCATCAAGCCGGGCGTCGGGCTGGTCGTCACCTTCAAGGACCCGATCACCCTGAGCCAGGTGAAGGTCGTGGGCGGCACGCCGGGAACGAAGGTCGAGATCCGCTCGGCGACCGAGAAGAACCCGGACTTCGCCGACACGAAGGTGGTCGGCAACGGCGACCTGAAAGACGGCGACACGACGATCCCGCTGGCTCAGCCCACCCAGGGCGAGTACTTCATCGTCTGGATCACCTCCCTGGGTGGCGAGGACGGGAAGTTCCAGACGGAAATCGCCGACCTGGCCTTCCTGCCTGCGGGGTGACGCACCCGACAGGGTCAGTAGGCTCTTGCGGGTGACAGCTGCAGCTCCCACGGATGCGGATCTGATAGCGGCTCACGCCGCGGGGGACCCTCATGCGTTCAGCGAACTCGTCCAGCGCCATCGCGACCGCATGTGGGCGGTCGCGCTGCGCACGGTCCGCGACCCGGAAGAGGCCGCCGACGCGTTGCAGGACGCGTTCATCTCGGCTTTCCGCGCCGCCGGCAAGTTCCGCGCGGAGTCGCAGGTCACGACCTGGCTGCACCGGATCGTGGTGAACGCCTGCCTCGACCGGATCCGCCGCCGCCAGGCGCGCCCGACCGTGCCGCTGCCGGAAACCGGCTTCAACGAGCCCGCCACCCCGCGCGACTCGATGGCCGAGCGCGAGACCAGCCTGCTGGTCCGCGAGGCGCTGGACCAGCTGCCCGAAGACCAGCGGGCCCCGATCCTGCTCGTCGACGTCGAGGGTTACTCAGTGGCCGAGACGGCGAAGATGCTGGGTATCGCCGAAGGCACGGTGAAGAGCCGGTGCGCCCGGGGCCGCGGAAAACTCGCGAAGGTTCTCGGACACCTGCGGAACCCCGATGCGATTGCGAACGTCCCAACTCACGAAAGCAAACGGGCCGGGCGTCAGCCGGGTAGCGGGGAGGGACGATGACGGACGAAAGCCGGGGGATCGGGGGGACCGTCGGTCCGCCCTGGTCTGTCGACGTGCTCGCCGATCTCCACGCCGGCGTCCTGGACGACACCGAGACCACGCGGCTGTGGCCGCTGGTCAACGCCGATCCCGAAGCCCGGGCGATCCTCGACGCCCTCGACGCGACGCAGGCCGACCTGGCCACGCTCGCCGACGCACCCGCCCCGCCGATGCCCGCCGAGTTCGCGGCCCGGCTCGACGCGGCGCTGGCCGCCGAAGCAGCGGCCGCCTTTCCTTCCCGCGGAGCCACGCAGGCACCGCGGGCGGCCGGGTCCGGGGACGCCCAGGTGGTGGACCTCGCGGCGGCCCGGCAGCGCCGGAACAAGCGGCTCGGCTGGGCCGCCGGCATCCTGACCGCGGCCGCGGCGGCGGTCGTCGCCGTGACGATCGCGATCCCCGGCACGTCGCAGCAGACCGGCACCCCGAACGTCGCGGCCCCGCCGCCGTCCGGTCCGTCCGTCGGCAGCGACGGCAGCGGCGCGCAGGCCCTGATCGGCAAGGCCGTCGGCGTCCGCGACTTCGGCCCGCTGCAGACCGAAGACAAGCTGGACGCGTGCATCGCGGCCGCCGGGCTGGACCCGAAGGTGCGGCCGGAGGGCATCCGCCCGGTGAACGTCGGCGGCAAGTCCGGCGTCATGATCATCCTGACCACCGGCAAGCTCGCCCAGTTCCGGCTCGTGGCCTTCGGCGCGGACTGCGGACCGGGTAATCCGGCCGTCCTGTTCGACAAGGTCGTCGGGGAGAAGTAGCGGCTGTCACCCCGGGAACACCGCCACCTACGATCGTGTTGAGCCTGGTACACGGGTCACTACGAGCGGAGGTCACGGTGGCTGCCGAAGACATCAGGAACCTGATCATCGTCGGATCGGGTCCTGCCGGATACACCGCAGCCGTTTACGCGGCGCGGGCGCAGCTCGAACCGCTGGTGTTCGAGGGGACGCAGTTCGGTGGCGCGCTGATGACGACGACCGAGGTCGAGAACTTCCCCGGGTTCCGCGACGGCATCATGGGTCCGGACCTGATGGAGGAGATGCGCAAGCAGGCCGAGCGCTTCGGCGCCGAGCTGCGCGCGGAGGACGTCGAGTCGCTGGAGCTGGCCGGGGACGTCAAGTACGTCACCGCGAACGGCAAGCGCTACGCCGCCCGCGCGGTCATCCTCGCGATGGGTGCCGCGGCGCGGTACCTGAACGTGCCGGGTGAGCAGGAGCTGCTCGGGCGCGGTGTGTCGGCGTGTGCGACCTGTGACGGCTTCTTCTTCCGCGACCACGACATCGTGGTGGCCGGCGGTGGCGACTCGGCGATGGAGGAGGCGACCTTCCTGACGAAGTTCGCGAAGTCCGTCACGGTCGTCCACCGGCGCGACGAGTTCCGCGCGTCCAAGATCATGCTCGAGCGCGCTCGCGCGAACGAGAAGATCAAGTGGAAGCTGAACACGCAGATCACCGGCGTGGTCGGCGACGGCAAGGTCGAGGGCCTGCAGCTGAAGGACACCAAGGACGGTTCGGAGTCGACGCTGGACGTGTCGGGCTTCTTCGTGGCGATCGGGCACGACCCCCGCAGCGAGCTGGTGCGCGGGCAGGTCGACCTGGACGAGGACGGTTACGTCGTCACCCAGGGCCGGACGTCGTACACGAGCCTCGACGGCGTCTTCGCGGCCGGCGACCTGGTGGACCGCACCTATCGGCAGGCGATCACCGCCTCGGGTTCCGGGTGCAGCGCCGCGATCGACGCGGAACGCTGGCTGGCGGAGCACGGCGACCCGGACGCGCACGAAGCGCCCGAGCTGGTCGGCGGCGGCTACGGCGCGAGCACCAACTGACTTTCCGGCTTTCGACCAACCTGAAGGAGAAACCATGTCCAACACCGTGAAGGTGACCGACGCGACGTTCGTCGACGAGGTCCTGACCAGCGAAAAGCCGGTTCTGGTCGACTTCTGGGCCACCTGGTGCGGGCCGTGCAAGATGGTCGCCCCGGTGCTCGAGGAGATCGCGGCCGAGAACGGCGAGAAGCTGACCATCGCCAAGATCGACATCGACGAGAACCCGAACACGCCGCGTGACTACCAGGTGATGTCCATCCCGACGCTGATCCTGTTCCAGGGCGGCAAGCCGGTGAAGCAGATCGTCGGCGCCAAGCCGAAGGCCGCGCTGCTGTCGGATCTCGCCGACGTCCTCTGAACCGAACAAGCCCGGCGGACCCGGGGCCTGCGGGAACCCTCTCGCGGCCCCGGGTCCGTCGTCGTTCGGGGGAATGCCGCCCGTGTGGGTGAATCGAGCGTGACGAGAGCCACCGAGGGTGCGCCACGATCGGGGTCTTGACGTACCTACCGGGCCTGCGCTGTCACCGAGAGTTGGCAAGGCACAATAGAGGACCTGGGCCCGTCCCAGCGAAGGTTTTCTTGCCACGCACCGAGCCTCTGTCGGTGCCTTAGGAAGAGCGAGGAGTGCATGCGGGTACTCCGCCGCGGTGACGCCGGTCCGGACGTCGCCGAGATCAGGTCCATCCTGGCCGGGATGGACCTGCTCCCGCCGGTCACCGGTACCGACGACTACGACACGTTCGACGTCTCCGTCGAGCACGCCGTCCGTGCCTTCCAGCAGCGCCGTGGGCTGATGACCGACGGCATCGTGGGTCCGGCGACCTTCCAGGCGCTCAAGGGCGCCAGCTACCACCTGGGCAGCCGCCCGCTGTCGTACATGATCGCGTCCCCGGTGCACGGCGACGACGTCTTCACCCTGCAGGAGCGGCTCACGGAGCTGGGCTTCGACGCCGGCCGCCCGGACGGCTACTTCGGCGCGGCGACCGAGCGCGCGCTCAAGACGTTCCAGCGCGACATGCGCCTGACGCCGGACGGCATGTGCGGCCCCGCGACCATCCGTGAGCTGCACCGCCTCTCCTCGCCGCGGGCCCGGGGCGGGCGCCCCGTGTTCCTGCGCGAGCAGGAGCAGGTGCGCCAGGCCGGTCCCCGGCTGCGCGGCAAGCGCATCGTGATCGACCCCGGCCACGGCGGCGACGACCTCGGCGCGGTCGCCGGCGGTCTCCGCGAGGCCGACATCGCGTGGGACCTCGCGCGCCGCCTGGAAGGCCGGATGAAGGCCACCGGCATGGAGGCGCTGATCTCCCGCGGCCCGAACCACAGCCCCACGGAGCTGGAGCGCGCGAAGTTCGCCAACGACGCGGGCGCGGACCTGTTCCTCTCGCTGCACAGCGACAAGAACCCCTCGCCGCGCGCGCAGGGTGTCGCGAGCTTCCACTTCGGCAATGGCAACGGCACCACGTCGACCGTGGGCGAGCTGCTGGCCGGCTTCATCCAGCGCGAGGTCGCGGCCCGCACGGGCCTGCAGGACAACCGCACGCACTACAAGTCGTGGGACATCTTCACCCGCACCCGCTGCCCGGCGGTCCGGGTCGAGATCGGCTACCTGACGAACCCGGACGACGCCCGCAAGCTCGGCGACCCGGCGTTCCGCGACATCGTCGCCGAGGGCATCCTGATCGCCGTCAAGCGCCTGTACCTGCTCGGCGAAGGCGACCAGCCGACGGGAACGTTCACGTTCGCCGACGTCCTGGCGCACGAGCTGGCCAAGGCCGAATAGGGCTGACCACAACCCCTAGCGGCTCCTCTTCACCTGTCCCACCACACCTGGGGACGCAGCCTCTGCGTCCCCAGGTTTTCGGGCAGTTCTCCACAGCTTGTCCACCGCTCCTATCAGCGCTCTGTGGATAACTCGGCACTTCTTCCACAGATGTGCACACACGGCGGAATCCGTCGTTCCGGACCACGGAGAGCGACGGCGCAAACGTTTGCGGTCTCGTTCGAGGGAGCGGCTCAGGCGCGGCCGAGACTCGGCTCGGCGGTGGTGATCGTCACCTGGCCGAGGAGCCGTTCCAGCGCCGCCTCGACGTCTTCCTTCCAGGTGATCGCCGAGCGCAGTTCCAGGCGCAGGCGCGGCCACTTCTGGTGGGGGCGGACGGTCTTGAAGCCGACGCTCTGCAGGAACGCCGCCGGCAGCACGCAGCTGTGCCCGCCGTCCGGGTCCGACTCTTCAGGACGCGCGTCGCCGAACGCCTCGATCGCGCGCACGCCGCGCTTCGTCAGGTCCTTCGCGACCGCCTGGACGAGCATCCGGCCGAGGCCGCCGCCGCGGAACTCCGGGAGCACCTGGAACGCGGTCAGCAGGACGGCGTCCGCGCTCGGCGGGGACGTCGGGAAGGCCAGCGACCGCGGGACGGCGTTCGGCGGGGCGTACAGCACGAACCCGACCGGCAGCGTGTCGCTGTAGACGATGCGGCCGCAGGAACCCCACTCGAGCAGGACGCTCGAGACCCAGGCTTCCTTCTCGACCTCGGTGGCGCCGAACTCCTCGGCCTGGTTCTTCAGGTGCGGGGCCAGCTCCCAGTACACGCACCTGCGGCAGCTCTTCGGCAGGTGCTCCAGGTTGTCCAGTGTGACGCCCACGACGCGACGTGACACCCGCGACCTCCCCTGACCTGCTGCTCCCGACCGGCTGCCCGGTCGTCAAGCCGCGCGGTAGAACAGCACGATCACGGGAGCCATGGTCGAGGATAGGCCGATGTGACGAGCACCGAAAGGCCAGGGGTACCGGATGGGTGCCCGGTTACACTCGACAGGATCTGCCGTGCCTTTACAAGCTGCCTGTCAACCGAGCCCCGGGTGAATCGTCGATGACCGAGAACCGCCCCAGCAAGCCGCACAGCGGCCGCCAGAACCTCGACCCGCACCTCGAGCGGTATGCCGCGCGCACCGCCGGGATGACCGCCTCGGAGATCCGGGCGCTGTTCGCGGTCGCCAGCCGGCCCGAGGTGGTCTCGCTGGCCGGCGGCATGCCGAACCTGGCCGCGCTCCCGCTCGACACGCTGTCGACGCAGGTGGCGGAGATCATCGCCGAAGACGGGCTCGTCGCCCTGCAGTACGGCTCGGCGCACGGCATCCCGGTGCTGCGCGAGCAGATCTGCGAAATCATGGCCCTGGAGGGCATCAAGGCGCACCCGGACGACGTCGTGGTGACCGTCGGCTCCCAGATGGGCCTGGACATGGTCACGCGGCTGTTCTGCGACCCGGGTGACGTCGTGATCGCCGAAGGCCCCTCGTACGTCGGTGCGCTCGGCTCGTTCGCCGCGTACCAGGCGCAGGTCGTGCACGTGGCGATGGACGAGAACGGCCTGGTGCCCGAGCTGCTGCGCGAGGCGCTCGCGCAGACGGAGAAGGCCGGCCGCCGGGTCAAGTTCCTCTACACGATCCCGAACTTCCACAACCCCGCCGGCGTCACGCTGGCCGTCGAACGCCGCGCGGAGATCCTGGAGATCTGCCGCGACCACGGCGTGCTGGTCGTCGAAGACAACCCGTACGGGTTGCTCGGCTTCGACGGCCAGACCTACCCGGCGCTGCGCTCGACCGACCCCGACAACGTCGTGTACCTCGGCTCGTTCTCGAAGACGTTCGCCTCCGGTCTGCGCGTCGGCTGGGTGCTCGCGCCGCACGCCGTGCGCGAAAAGCTCGTCCTGGCCGCGGAGTCCGCGACGCTGTGCCCGCCGACGTTCAACCAGATGATCGTGTCGCGCTACCTGGCCACGCACGACTGGAAGGGCCAGATCAAGAAGTTCCGCGAGAACTACCGCGAGCGCCGCGACGCGATCCTGTCGGCGCTGGACCAGTACCTGCCCCCGGGCTGCTCGTGGACCAAGCCGGACGGCGGGTTCTACGTCTGGGTGACGGTGCCGGAAGGTGTCGACACCAAGGCGATGCTGCCGCGCGCGGTGACCGCGAGGGTGGCGTACGCGTCCGGAACCGGCTTCTACGCCGACGGGTTCGGCAGCCGCCAGATGCGGCTGTCCTACTGCTACCCGACGCCGGAGCGGATCCGTGAGGGCGTCCGGCGGCTGGCCGCCGTGCTGGAGTCTGAAATGGACCTGGCCCGCACCTTCGGTAACGTGGGCTCGCGCCAGATCCAGGGGCCGCAGAACCCGTCCCCGGACACGGTCTAGTTCTTCTTATTTAAGGAGTTTCCACGGTGGTCGACCGTACCGTTGCCGTGCTCGCCGGCGGGCTTTCGCACGAACGCGACGTCTCGCTGAGGTCCGGGCGACGGCTCTCCGCGGCGCTGAAGTCCGAGGGCCTCGGCATCGAGGAGTGGGACACCGACGCGGGGCTGCTGGAGCGCCTGCGCACCCAGCGGCCGGACGCGGTGGTCGTCGCCCTGCACGGCGGTGAGGGCGAGAACGGCTCGGTGCAGACGGTGCTGGAGATGCTGGAGGTGCCGTTCGTCGGCACCGGCTCCCAGGGCTGCCGCCGCGCGTGGGACAAGCCGACGGCCAAGGCACTCATCGAGAACGCCGGCTTCGTGACGCCGGGCTGGGTGGTGCTGCCGCACAGCACGTTCCGCGAGCTGGGCGCCCAGGCGGTGCTCGACGCGATGGTCGAGCAGCTCGGCCTGCCGCTGATCCTCAAGCCCGACCAGGGCGGCTCGGCGCTCGGCACCCAGGTGGTCCGCGAGGCGGCGGAACTGCCGGCCGCGATGGTCGGCTGCTTCGCGTACGGCGACACGGTGCTCGCCGAGCGGTTCGTCGACGGCGTCGAGGTGGCCGTGACGGTCATCGAGGGCGAGGACGGTCCCGAGGCTCTCCCGGCGGTCGAGATCGTCCCGGAGAGCGGCGTGTACGACTACACAGCCCGCTACACCGCCGGCCTGACCGACTTCTTCACCCCGGCCCGGCTCGACGACGCCGCGGCCAAGGCGGTGGCCGAGCTCGCGGTCGCCGCGCACCGCGTGCTCGGGCTGCGGGACATCTCGCGCACCGACGCGGTCGTCACGGCGGACGGCACGGTGCACTTCCTCGAAGTGAACCCGTCGCCGGGACTCACCGAGACGTCGACGGTCCCGATGGCGATCGAAGCGGCGGGCAAGTCACTCGGCACGGTGTTCGGCGAACTGATCGGTCGCGCGATTTCTCGCTGACTCGTCTCACGCGAAAGGCCGCCTCGGAACCTCCGTGGCGGCCTTTTTCGTGTCGCGACTGATCATCACTGGATGTGAACGTCGCGACCGCGTGGAGCAATCATCACCGTGACGAAACACCCTGGGGTGATCCCTAATCGGTTTTCGGTGTCTGATTCGCCCCATTCGCGTCGATGATCGAGACGATGCGTTCGAGGTCGTCGACCGAGCCGAACTCGAGCGTGATCCGGCCCTTGCGGCGGCCGAGGTCGACCTTCACCCGGGTGTCGAACCGGTCCGAGAGGCGGTTCGCGAGCTCCTGCAACCCCGGCGCCTGGATCGGCTTGCGCGCCACGGGCTTCGGCTTGGCCGGCTTCTCGCTCTTCTTGAGCGTGACGGCTTCCTCCGTTGCCCGGACCGACATGCCCTCCGCGATGATGCGCGCGGCGAGCTCTTCCTGACTGTCGGCGTCCTCCAGCGACAGCAAAGCGCGGGCGTGGCCGGCGGACAGGACGCCCGCGGCCACCCGGCGCTGCACCGGCAGGGGGAGCTTGAGGAGCCGGATCGTGTTGGTGATGACCGGCCGGCTGCGGCCGATGCGGCTCGCCAGCTCCTCGTGCGTGACGGCGAACTCGTCGAGCAGCTGCTGGTACGCCGCCGCCTCTTCGAGCGGGTTCAGTTGGACGCGGTGGATGTTCTCCAGGAGCGCGTCGCGCAGCATCGACTCGTCGGCGGTCTGCCGGACGATCGCCGGGATCGCTTCGAGCTCCGCCTGCTGCGACGCGCGCAGCCGCCGCTCGCCCATGACGAGCTCGTACTCGTTTTCCCCTAGCTCGCGGACGACGATGGGCTGCATGAGCCCGAACTCGCGGATCGAGTGCTCGAGTTCGGAGAGCGCGTCCTCGTCGAAGACCTGCCGCGGCTGCTTCGGGTTCGGCTTGATGGAGCTGACCGGGATCTCGCGGTAGACCGCACCGGCGACCTCGCCGCCGTGGGTCTTCGCCTGACCGTTCGCCGCGAACCAGCCCTTGTCCTCGGCCGCCTTCTTCTCGGCCGCCGAGGCCGTCTCACCGGGCGCGGGCAGGGGCCCACCACCGGCGGGCCCCGTCGGGATGAGGGCGGCGAGGCCGCGGCCCAATCCTCCTCTGCGTTCGGTCATGTGGAACTACCCTTCTCCAACTGTGCGCCGTGCTCGTCCATCTGTGCACCGCGCGCGGCGATCTCCTTCGCCGCGTCGACGTAGCTCAACGCACCGCGCGAACCAGGATCGTAAGCGAGGACGGTCTGGCCGTACCCGGGCGCCTCGGAGACCTTCACGCTGCGGGGGATGACCGTCTTGAGGACCGTGTCGCCGAAGTGGTTCCGCACCTCGTTCGTCACCTGGTCGGCCAGCTTGGTCCGGCCGTCGTACATGGTGAGGAGGATCGTCGAGACGCGGAGCTCACGGTTGAGGTGCTGCTGCACGAGCTCGATGTTGCTCAGCAGCTGCCCGAGTCCTTCCAGCGCGTAGTACTCGCACTGGATCGGGATGAGCACCTCCTGCGCGGCGACCATCGCGTTGACCGTCAGCAGGCCGAGCGACGGCGGGCAGTCGATGAAGACGTAGTCGACGCCGATCTCGTCGAGGATCTCCGAGGAGATGGCCTCCTTGAGCCGGGACTCGCGGGACGCCATCGAGACGAGCTCGATCTCGGCGCCGGCGAGGTCGATCGTCGCGGGGACGCAGAACAGGTTGGGGGACTGCTCGGTCGGCTGGGCGGCGTCCGCGAGCGTCACCTCGCCGATGAGCACCTCGTAGATGGACGGCGTCCCGGACCGGTGGTCGACGTCGAGCGCGGTGCTCGCGTTGCCCTGCGGGTCGAGGTCGACGACGAGCGTCTTGAGCCCGTGGACGGCGAGTGCGGCGGCGAGGTTGACCGTGCTCGTGGTCTTGCCGACGCCGCCCTTCTGGTTGGCGACGGTCATCACCCGGCGACGGCCGGGGCGGGGAAGCGTCCTCTCGGGGTTCAGCAGGCGAGCGGCGCGGGCGGCTTCTTCGGCGATCGGGGTCCAGCCCACGTCGGGCGTGGTCTCCGTGGAGTCGGACGGCGGGGGATTCACCGGTCTCGACACCTCCTCCATATAGACGTCTGGTCGGTGGTCGAGTCGCGTCGTTTCACGTGGAACACCGCGGCCCGTTAACGCTTCCTGCTCCGCGCCTTCGGCTTGCTTGCCGTCGGGAGGCGACGGATCTTCACGACCGTGCTGGGGACCTCTAGTACTGCGGCACCGCACTCGACAATCAGTGGGTCGGCCCCGCCGGCCTTGCGGATGGCGGCGCCGTCCCGCTCGATCTCCTCCGCCGCACTGGCGCCCTTGAGGGCGACAAGGAAGCCATCGGACCGGACGAGCGGCAGACACCAGTCCGCGAGCCGGGCGAGCGGGGCGACCGCGCGAGCGGTGACGATGTCAGCGCCACCGAGCTGCTCACGCACAGGCCGCTCCTCCGCGCGTCCACGGACGACGGTGATCGGGAGTTCCAGCTTCTCGGCCACCTCGGCCAGCCAGTCCACCCGGCGGGCCATCGGTTCGAGCAAGACAATATCGAGGTCCGGCCGCGCGATCGCGAGCGGCACTCCCGGAAGCCCCGCACCCGACCCGACATCGACGACGCGGGCGCCTTCCGGCATCTGCTCACCAATGACGGCCGAGTTGAGAACGTGTCGCTCCCACAGCCGCTCGACCTCCCGCGGCCCGATCAGCCCACGCTCGACCCCATGCAGTTCCAGGAGCTCGACGTACCCGGCGGCTTGGTCCACGCGTTCACCGAACACCCGCTCCGCCGCGGCCCGCACCGCCACGGCGGCCTGATCCAAGCTCACTCCGTCTACTCCTCGTCCGCGCGTTTCACGTGAAACCGCGCTCCTGTGATTGTCCCCGATGTCGGACCGAAAACGAGCCGACAGTCCGCAGATGTGGAGAACTCCACTCGCCCGGCCGCCCGCGGGGGACGGTTCCACGTGAAACACCACGCTTGTAGTTCGCTCGAGCTGGACCTCGACACCTGCCCAGCCGGGCGGAGCGGGATTCGCTCAGCCGACTCCGACCGGAGACGGTGATCGCGGACAAGCCGGATTCGCTTCGCCGGCCCGGAGCGAGATGACCAGCTCGCCCGCCGCGTCGCCAGAGATGCCCGCCGCGGGCGGGCACCGGCCTCCGATGCTGATGTCGACGGACAGCGCAACGTGGTCGAACGCTGCTTCAGCCGTCGGGTGCCGATGGGTGATGCGGAGCGGAGACAAGCGGTCCATCGCCGCATCGGGCTCGCCTGTCAACACGCGGCGCTCGAAGTCGAGGCGTGTTGTAGCTGAGCCGAACCCGCCGCCTGTCCGGACGGGCGGCGCACCCATCAGCAACCGCGACCGAGTTCCACGTGAAACATCACCGCTGTAATTCGCTCGGCCGCGGCCGAGCGTTCCGCAACCGGATCCCGCTGAAGCCGAGCGAGCTCGCCGACACCACATCGACGAACCCCCACAAGTTCGGCATCACGCGAAGCTCGATTCCCGCCGCCTCGTGGAGCGCCAGCAGATCGCCGACCGGCTCCGGCGGACCCAGTGGCGAGACCGGAGACGTCGCCACCATCGCATGCGCATGCGAGCCGAACGACCGGAACGACGAAGCCGCGAACCGGTACGCGAACAATCGCACCGACTGCATCGCCGGGAGTCAGCCGTACTCGATCGCGTGGACCCGGGGACCGCCGAGCGACGCCCGATCCGGAGTGGTTGTCGACGGCGTCACCCAAGCCAGCGCGCGGGGGCACTGCCGCGGGAACCAGTAGTCCGGTGCCCTCGCGTGGTCGACCGCCCAGACGTACGCCTCCGGTTGCCGGGCCGTCGCGGCGACGTGGGGGACGAAGCGCGTGATCGTCGGGTCCTCCGAGAAGTGGAGAACCTCATCCGGTGCCGGACGCATGCACACAAAGAAGCGGCCCCACCTGACCGAGTCAAGTGGGGCCGCTTCTCCGAACCGAGTACTCAGGACTCCGGGAAGATCACCACGCGGCGCTTCGGGTCCTCGCCCTCGCTCTCGCTCGTGACTCCGGCGACCGTCGCCACCGCGTCGTGCACGACCTTGCGCTCGAACGGGCTCATCGGCTGCAGCCGCACCCGCTCGCCGCTCTGCAGGACCGACTCCGCCGTAGAGCGGCCGAGCTCGCGCAGCTCCTCGCGACGGTCCGCGCGCCAGCCCGCGATGTCCAGCATCAGCCGGCTTCGCGATCCCGTCTCCTGCTGGACCGCCAGCCGGGTCAGCTCCTGCAGCGCCTCGAGCACCGTGCCGCGGGGACCGACGAGCTTCTCGAGGTCCTCGCCGCCGTCGATGCTCACGATCGCGCGGCCCGCCTCGACGTCCAAGTCGATGTCGCCGTCGTAGTCGAGCAGGTCGAGCAGGCGCTCGAGGTAGTCGCCGGCGATGTCACCCTCCTGCACGAGGACGTCGTCGCCACCTCCCGCCTTCTGCTCGCCGGCCTCGTCGGAGGCGGGCTCCGGGGTCACGTCGTCCTGATCGGCGTCGATCGTGTCGATCGTCTCCGACATCATTCGTCTCCTCTCCGAACCGGTCGCGCCTTAGCGGCGCTTCCGGCCCGACTTCCTGGTCGAGTCTTTGAGAAGGCCCGGCACCCCCGTGCCGTTGTCCTTCGAGCCGTTCGAGCCGTTCTGGCCGTTCGTGTCGGCCGGTGCCGGAGCAGCTGCCTCCGCGGCCTCCGCGGGCGAGGTCTGGGCGAAGCCGTGAGCCGAGCCCGCCTTCGTGACCTTCTTCTGCGAGCCGCCCTGGGCGGGCTGGTTCTTCTTCTGCTGGACCGGCTTCTGGCCGACCTTCGGCGCGGTCGGCTTCTGCCCCGGCTTCGGGCCGAGCGACGCGCGCTTCTCCGCGGCCTCCGCCTTGCGGGCGGCCTCTTCCTTGTCGATCTTCGTGTAGACGAGACGCTGCTGCATCAGGGTCCAGCCGTTGTTCGCCAGCCAGTAGAAGAGGAGGCCGAGCGGGAACAGCGCACCGAAGACGAGCACACCGAGCGGGAAGACGTACATCGTCAGCTTGTTCATGATCGCGGTCTGCGGGGTGGCCGACGCGGCGTTCTGGCGGGCCACCGAGTGCCGCGCGGTGAGGTGCGTGGCGATCGACGCGATGATCATCAGGGGCAGCGCGACCGGGAGGACGCCCCACTGGAAGCCGACGTTCGCGGCACCACCGCTGACGACGCCGACACCGTTGTAGACGGCCTCGCCGAGGTTGACGCCGAAGAGCTTCGCGCTGACGTACGAGTGGACGTCGGCCTGGGAGAAGAAGTAGTTCTCGGTCTTCGGGCCGCCACCGGGAGGCGGCATCGTGAAGGCGCGAAGAACGTGGTTCAGGCCGATGAACACCGGGATCTGCAGCAGCATCGGCAAGCAGCTGCCGAGCGGGTTCACGCCGTGCTCGCGCTGGAGCTTCTGCATCTCCTGCGCCTGGCGCTGCCGGTCGTTGGCGTACTTCTTCTGGACCTTCTTCATCTCCGGCGCGAAGTCCTGCATCTTCTTCATCGACCGGACCTGGTTCACGAACGGCTTGAACATGATGCCGCGGACCGTGAACGTCAGGAAGATGATGCCGAGGATCCAGGAGATCGCCGTGGCTTCCCCGAAGACGAACCCGAAGACCTTGTGCCAACACCAGAGGATGAAGGACACGGGGTAGTAGATGAAATCGAGCACTGCTGCTACTCCTCGATCGGTGTTTCAGGTCTGCGGTAGCGCCACGAGAACTTCTCGGGTACCGGGTCGCGGCCGGGAGGTGTCCACGGACCGCAGCGCAGGAGCCGGCGCAGCGCGAGGTAGGAGCCGCCGGCGGCACCGTGCCGGGTCAGGGCTTCGACTGCGTACGCGCTGCAGCTCGGGTAGAACCGGCAAGCCGGCGGGAGGAAGGGCGAGATCGCCTTGCGGTAGAGCTTGATGGGGAGCAACAGGACCCAGGCGACGGGACCGGGCCGCGGGGGCGCGGTCTCCACGTCGTGGTCGTGCTCGGGAGTGGCTTGCATGCCGGTCACACCGCTGATCCGTGGTCGGGGGCCGCGTCCTCAGGACGCGTCGGGCGCGGGGCATCCCCGGCCGGACGGTGAGACGGCGATAGTCCCAGCCGACCTGACACCAGTCCAAGACGACGCAATGCGGCGTCGAGATCGGCTCCGAGCTCCGCGCTGGACGCAGTCGCGGACGGCGGCAATGCCCGTACGACCAACGCACTGCCGGCGGGCAGGGTTCCGAGCCGGGCGGAAACGAGATGACGCAACCGGCGGGTGACGCGGTGGCGGACCACCGAGTTCCCGACGGCCTTGCTCACCACAAAACCCGCCCTGGCCGCCGACGCTGTGCCATCGAACTGCACAGCGTCGGCGGCCTCGGACGGGTCCGTGGTCAGTGCGTGGACGACGAGGCGACGCCTGCCTGCCCTGGACCCGCGACGCAGAACCACGCGGAAGTCCTCACTCCGCCGCAGACGTGCGGCAGCCGGCAGCACGGCGCGCCCCGACGAGCCGGATCAGGCCGACAGCGCGGCGCGGCCCTTGCGACGGCGGCCCGCGAGGATGGCCCGGCCGGCGCGGGTCCGCATGCGCAGGCGGAACCCGTGGGTCTTCGCGCGGCGGCGGTTGTTCGGCTGGAAGGTGCGCTTACCCTTGCTCACTGCTTCTCCTGTGTGTCGCGTCGGACGCCGGGGTTTCCGCCCCGTCGTCTGGCGTGTCGTGCGGGCGCACGGCAGTCTCTGGTGTCTCCTACCAACGTGTGGCCTCGTCACGACGAGCGACGACAACGTGGGCACGCGAATAGCACCCGTCGCATACGGGAGACCTTACGAGGGTACGCACCCCCGTCGGGCGGCCGGTAAGCACCCCCTCGGCCACGGTCCGCGACGAGGTCCGCGAAGCCGAGATCATCGACGCCGCGGCACCGAATGGCAACACGCCGTACACCGTGAAATGCTTGCGACCCAGGATGCCTTGTGGCAGCGGGCGGGGCTTGTTAGCGTGCCTCTCTCGGGTCACCGGTCGAGGTGCACGAGTAGCCGGGTGGTGGAGTGCCCACCTGCGTACGACGAGCCCGCAGGTGGCGTCGCCGCGGGTCGCCGTACATTAGTGCACAGCTGTGGACAACTATGTGGATATTCGCTGTGCCGATGCACACGCTGGTCCGCGAGGGGCGCCGGACCGTGTGACCAGGGGCGTCGGCCGTCCACGCCGACGAGGGGAGGGGAGCCGAACAGGTGTCGGAGCACCAGCACAATCTGGGCGTCATCTGGGAACAGGTGGTACGCGAACT
Organism: Amycolatopsis sp. NPDC005961; assembly: GCF_040629235.1. Taxonomy (NCBI): domain Bacteria; kingdom Bacillati; phylum Actinomycetota; class Actinomycetes; order Pseudonocardiales; family Pseudonocardiaceae; genus Amycolatopsis; species Amycolatopsis sp. NPDC005961. The sequence goes on from NZ_JBEXVF010000008.1 coordinate 70,923, forward strand.
GTCCGACGGGACCCTGTCCCCCCAGCAGCGCGCGTGGATGCGCGTCACCCGCCCGATCGGCCTGCTCGACGGCACCGCGCTCCTCGCCGCCCCCAGTGACTTCGCGAAGGAAGCGATCGAACGCGGTCTCCGCGGCGCGATCACCGACGCGCTTTCCCGGCGGCTCGGCCGCGCCATCTCGCTCGCGGTGAAGGTCGACAGCACCGAGACGGTCGCCCCGGTGCCCGCCCCCCACTACGTGCCGTCACCCGGCCGGGTGGAAAACGGTGCCGTCCCGGAGCCGGCGCCCGTGCCTCGGCCGGGTCCCGGTCCGATGCTGCCGCCGCCGCGTCCCGAACCGACGCCGCCGCTGCCCCCGCACCAGTCCCTCGCGCCGAAGCACGACGACGGCGACGACACCGATGAAGAGGTCGACGAAGAGGGCGAAGCGCTCGCCGCCGTCCACGAGATCTGGCCGACGTTCTCCGGCCAGCCGATCGCCGGCCAGCCCTACACCGCGCCGGCGCAGCCGCAGACGTCGAAGACGAAGCTGAACGAGAAGTACACGTTCGACACGTTCGTCATCGGTGCGTCCAACCGCTTCGCGCACGCGGCCGCGGTCGCCGTCGCCGAAGCACCGGCCCGCGCGTACAACCCGCTGTTCATCTGGGGTGAGTCCGGGCTCGGCAAGACGCACCTGCTGCACGCGGTCGGGCACTATGCCCAGCGGCTCTTCCCGGGCATGCGCGTCCGGTACGTCTCGACCGAAGAGTTCACGAACGACTTCATCAACTCGCTGCGAGACGACCGCAAGGTCGCGTTCCAGCGGCGCTACCGCGACATCGACATCCTGCTCGTCGACGACATCCAGTTCCTGGAAGGCAAAGAAGGTACGCAGGAAGAGTTCTTCCACACCTTCAACACCCTCCACAACGCGAACAAGCAGATCGTCGTCAGCTCCGACCGCCCGCCCAAGCGCCTCGAGACGCTGGAAGACCGGCTGCGGACGCGGTTCGAGTGGGGCCTGATCACCGACATCCAGCCGCCCGAGCTCGAGACGCGCATCGCGATCCTCCGCAAGAAGGCGGCGCAGGACAGGCTGGCGGTGCCGGGCGACGTCCTGGAGTTCATCGCCTCGCGCGTCGAAGCGAACATCCGGGAGCTCGAAGGCGCGCTCATCCGCGTCACCGCGTTCGCGTCGCTGAACCAGCAGCCGGTGGACGCCGGCCTGGCGGAGATCGTGCTGCGGGACCTCATCCCCGACTCGCACGCCCCGGAGATCACGGCGCCGACCATCATGGGCGTCATCTCCGAGTTCTTCGACGTCACGCTCGACGACCTGTGCGGCCCCGGCAAGACGAAGGCGCTCGCCACAGCCCGCCAGATCGCGATGTACCTCTGCCGCGAACTGACCGACATGTCGCTGCCGAAGATCGGGCAGACGTTCGGCGGCCGCGACCACACGACCGTCATGCACGCGGACAAGAAGATCCGCAAGGAGATGGCCGAGCGCCGGCGCATCTACGACCAGGTGCAGGAGCTGACCTCGCGCATCAAGCAGCGCGCTCGCCAGTAGCACATTCCTTGTCTCGCAACGACTTCGGGGCGTCCACGCACTGTGGACGCCCCTTTGTCGTCTTTGGACTGTCCGAAGCACACGTACGCGCGCGAAGCAGCGAAGCCACCTACGCGCGCTTCGCAAACTCGCGAAAATTGTTTGTACACAAGGAAGTTTCCCCATGGTGTGGGCGGATTGCCCACAGCGTCAACGGATCTCTGATCAGCGACGACGCGGAATCCGTCCACACCCCGCCCACAGGTGATCCACAGTGAATCCACACCCTTGTCCACGCTGATTCCACAGGTTGCCCACATTCTGTGCACAGCAGGGCCCGGTCACTCGGAAGGGCGATTCGGACCGTGCTGTCCACCCCCAGATACAGCCCCGAACCTGGGGACAACCATGGGGACAACCGGGCCGATCTGTGGACGGATCGGGGGTCGCCCGAAACCATCCACGGGTGGCCCGAGTTGCCCACAGATCCACCACCACGGTTCTCCACACGCCCGCGAGTGCTCCGACCTGCGTAAACGACCTCAATCCACACAATCCACAACGCTTACTACTGCTACTGCCTTTTAGATCTCTTCTAAGAGAGAAAAGATAAAAACAGGCGGAGGACGAAGTTGGGGACAGCCGCGAGAACGTGTCGTCATGTCGACAAACCGAAGACCGGCCCGAGGTGACGCGGGCCGCCGCGACGGCCTAACGTGGACGCCTGCACCTGGTCCGTGCTCCGGCGAGTTCAAGCGGAGGGCGGACCGGCCGGAGGGGGCAGCCGGTCACTGCCCTGCCAGAGCGAGGCCTGGCCCGAGCCGACAGGGGCTCGGTCGTCGAAAGGATGCGCGCATGAAGATCCGCGTCGAGCGTGACGGGCTCGCCGACGCCGTCGCGTGGGTGGCGAGAAGCCTCCCCTCCCGGCCTCCCGTGCCGGTGCTGGGCGGTGTGCTCCTCGACGCCGGTTCCGACGGCGACACCGACGCCCTGACGGTCTCGGGCTTCGACTACGAGGTTTCCGCCACGGTCGGCGTGCCGGCGACGATCGCCGACGGCGGCCGCCTGCTGGTCTCCGGGCGCCTCCTCGCCGACATCACCAAGGCGCTGCCCGCGCAGCCGGTCGAGATCTCCGTCGACGGCGCCCGCGCCACCATCACGTGCGGCACCGCGCGGTTCTCCCTGCCGACCATGCCGGTCGAGGACTACCCGCAGCTGCCGTCGCAGCCCGCCTTCGCCGGCGAGCTCGCCGGCGACGCGTTCGGCCAGGCCGTCACCCAGGTCGTCGTCGCGTCGGGCAAGGACGACACGCTGCCGATGCTGACCGGCATGCGGCTCGAGATCTCCGGCAGCTCGCTGACCCTGGTCGCGACCGACCGGTTCCGGCTCGCCATGCGCGAGTTCACGTGGCAGCCGGCCGAGGGCCTCGCCGACGCCGCGGTGCTCGTCCCGGCGCGCACCCTCGCCGAAGCCGCCAAGACGCTCGGCGCGAGCGGTGCCACGATCCGCCTCGCGCTCGCCAGCGGTGAGGGCCTGCTCGGCCTGTCCGGCTCCGGGCGCTACACGACGACCCGCCTGCTCGACGCGGAGTTCCCGCCGTACCGCCAGTTGCTGCCCGCGTCGCACACCTCACGCGCGGTCATCGACGTGTCCGCTCTCACCGAGAGCATCAAGCGCGTTTCACTGGTGGCGGAGCGGGGGACTCAGGTACGACTGGAGTTCGGGGACAACACGCTGCGGTTGTCCGCGGGCGGCGACGACGAGGGAAGCGCCGAAGAAGAGCTCCAGGTCGAGTACGAAGGTGAGCCGGTGACGATCGCGTTCAACCCGGGTTACCTCGTCGACGGCCTCGGCGCGCTCCACAGCGACCGCGCGGAGCTGACGTTCACGACGCCGAACCGGCCCGCGCTCATCAAGCCCGCCGACCCCGAGGGCAACGTCGTCCCCGGCTACCTCTACCTCCTGATGCCGGTCCGCCTTCCCGGCTGATCCGCACACTTTCCTGAGCACGTAAGGGGATCCGATGGTTCAGCTCGGTCTGATCGGCCTGGGCAAGATGGGCTTCAACATGCGTGAACGGCTGCGCGCGGCCGGTCACGAGGTGGTCGGCTACGACCGCAACCCGGACGTCAGCGACACCACGTCGCTCGAGGACCTGGTGTCCAAACTGGACGCTCCGCGGATCGTCTGGATCATGGTCCCGGCCGGCGACCCGACGCGCCAGACCGTCACCGAGCTGAGCAACCTGCTTTCCGCGGGTGACATGGTGATCGACGGCGGCAACTCGAAGTACACCGACGACAAGCTGAACGCCGACCTGCTGGCCGCGAAGAACATCGGCTACGCCGACTGCGGTGTGTCCGGTGGCGTGTGGGGCAAGGACAACGGCTACGGCCTGATGGTCGGTGGTACCGCGGCCGACGTCGAGAAGGCCATGCCGATCTTCGACGCGCTGCGTCCGGAAGGCCCGCGCGAAGAGGGCTTCTCGCACGCGGGCGACGTCGGCGCGGGTCACTACGCGAAGATGATCCACAACGGCATCGAGTACGGCATGATGCAGGCCTTCGCGGAAGGCTTCGAGCTGCTCGAGGCCGCGAAGGTCGTCAAGGACGTGCCCGCGGTGATCAAGGGCTGGCAGCGCGGCACGGTCGTCCGGTCCTGGCTGCTCGACCTGCTCGTGCGCGCGCTCGACGAAGACCCGGAGCTGGACGACCTCGAGGGCTACGTCGAGGATTCCGGCGAAGGCCGCTGGACGCTGGAAGAAGCGATCAACAACGCGGTGCCGGCGCCGGTCATCTCGGCCGCGCTCTTCGCGCGCTTCGCTTCGCGCCAGGAGCACTCGGCCGCGATGCGCGCGGTCGCCGCACTGCGCAACCAGTTCGGCGGGCACGCCGTGAAGAAGGTCGGCGGATAAGGGCGGCCCCCGAAAGTAGACACAGTGTATCTGCGTCACCTGCAGGTCACCGACTTCCGCTCCTGGCCCCAGGCCGATCTCGCGCTGGAACCGGGGCCGACCGTGCTGGTCGGCCAGAACGGTCGCGGCAAGACCAACCTGCTCGAAGCGATCGGGTACGTCGCGACGCTGGGCTCGCACCGCGTCGCGACGGACGCGCCGCTGATCCGGCACGGCTGTGAGCGCGCGTTGGTGCGGGTCGCGGTGGTCAACGACGACCGCGAGCTGACGGTCGAGCTCGAGATCACCGCCGGCCGCGCGAACCGCGCCCGGGTCAACCGCGGTGCGGTCGGGCGGCCGCGTGACGTGCTCGGGATCCTGCGCACGGTGCTGTTCTCGCCGGAGGACCTGGCGCTCGTCCGGGGTGACCCGGGTGAGCGACGCCGGTTCCTCGACGAGCTCCTGGTGCTGCGCGCGCCGCGGTACGCGGGGGTCCGGGCCGACTACGAGAAGGTGCTGAAGCAGCGAAACGCCCTGCTCAAGACGGCCGGGAAGCGGCGTACGGGTCGCGAAGACCCGTACGCGCTGTCGACGCTGGAAGTCTGGGACGACCACCTCGCGGTGGCCGGCGCGGAGCTGCTGGCCGCGCGCCTGAACCTCGTCGCGGACCTCGGGCCGTACGCGGCCTCGGCGTACATGGGCGTCGCTCCGGACTCGCGTCCGGCGAAGATCTCGTACAAGTCTTCGCTGGGCGAGGCGCTGCCGGAGACGTACGGCGCACCGGATGGCGAGCGGGCGCAACCCGAAGTCCTGAAGGACGTCTTACTCAAGGCGCTCGGCGAGGCTCGCAAGGCCGAGCTCGAGCGCGGGATCAGCCTGGTCGGCCCGCACCGGGACGAGCTGGACCTGATCCTGGGCCAGGCGCCGGCCAAGGGCTACGCGAGCCACGGCGAGTCGTGGTCGTTCGCGCTCGCCCTCCGCTTGGGCAGCTACGAGCTGCTGCGCGCGGAGGCGGGTGAGCCGGTGCTGCTGCTCGACGACGTGTTCGCCGAGCTGGACCGCAAGCGCCGGGCCCGGCTGGCCGAGGTGGCCGCGAGCGCCGAACAGGTGCTGGTGACCGCCGCGGTCGACGAAGACGTGCCCGGCGAGCTGGCCGGATCCCGGTTCGTGGTGGCGGATGGTGAGATTTCGCGTGGCTGAACAGGGCAAAGCAGGGTCGGCAAGATCGAATCGAGCACCCCGTGTGACTGCCGACACATCAGTTACCCACCGATCTGGGGACAAACCTGTGGACAGTGTGGATAAACCCGTGCCCGGGTTATCGCCGCGCGTGACCAAAACGCCGGATCGGCCGCTTGACACCCCCCGCGCGGGGGGTAACCCACGCGGGAACCCTGCTTCGAGCACGCAGAGTGAAGACAGCGCTGCTCCGAACGGGACCACCGGCCGGGACCTCGCCCACGCCGCGCTCGAAGCGGCCAAGGCGAAGGCCAAGGAGCGAGGCACCTCGCCGGGCTATCGGCGTCGCGCCGTCGGCGGCGGGGGCCAGAACCCGCGGCGTCGCCGCTGGTCGGGGCCGGGTGCGGACCCGCGGGACCCGCAGCCGCTCGGCCGGCTCGTCTCGCGGATGGTCGCCGAGCGCGGCTGGAACGAGAGCGTCACGACCGCCCGCGTCTTCGCCCAGTGGGGCCGCCTGGTCGGCGAAGACGTCGCCGAACACGCGCAGCCGGTCGCGCTCAAGGACGGCGAGCTCACCGTCCGCGCCAGCTCCACGGCGTGGGCCACCCAGCTCCGGTTGCTGCAGGGAAAGCTGCTGGCCAAGATCGCGGCCGGGGTCGGCAACGGCGTCGTCAAGCGCATGCGGATCCAGGGTCCGACCGCTCCGAGCTGGCGGAAAGGGCCCCGTCACGTGCCGGGTCGCGGCCCGCGTGACACGTACGGCTGACCCGGCTTGCGTGATGCTCGGTTGAATGCCCCGAGAACGCATCCAGACCTCCCGAGATACGTCAAGACTCGGCTCGAACCGATTTCGTCCGTCTGTGACGCGCTCAGGGGTGTCCTTGCCGCATGCCAGCGGACACGGCCAAGTACACTGGAAGGGAGCGAGTGTCCGCTCGGGCGAGACGAGGAGAAACAACGCCGGTGACCGAGAACAAGAGCGAGTACAACGCGTCGTCGATCACGGTGCTCGAAGGCCTCGAAGCGGTCCGCAAGCGCCCCGGCATGTACATCGGTTCCACCGGTGAACGCGGGCTGCACCACCTCGTCCAGGAAGTCGTGGACAACTCCGTCGACGAGGCGATGGCCGGGTACGCCACCAAGGTCGAGGTTACCCTCCTCGCCGACGGCGGGGTGCGCGTCGTCGACGACGGCCGCGGCATCCCCGTCGACATGCACCCCAAGGAGAACAAGCCGACCATCGAGGTCGTGCTCACCCAGCTGCACGCGGGCGGCAAGTTCGACAGCGACTCCTACGCGGTGTCCGGCGGTCTGCACGGCGTCGGCATCTCCGTGGTGAACGCGCTGTCGACGAAGCTGCTCGCCGAGGTCAAGTACGGCGGCCGCAGCTGGCGCCAGCTCTACACCGACCAGATCCCGGGGCCCCTCGAGGACCTCGGCCCGGCGACCGAGACCGGGACGACGATGACGTTCTGGGCGGACGGCAGCATCTTCGAGACCACGACGTACAACTTCGAGACGATCTCGCGCCGCCTCCAGGAGATGGCGTTCCTCAACAAGGGGCTGACGCTGTCCCTGCGCGACGAGCGCGTCGCCGACGAGGAGACCGAAGCGGACGCCGAAGGCAAGGTCGCCCGCGTCAAGGAGAAGGTCTACTGCTACCCGGGCGGGCTCGAGGACTTCGTCAAGCACATCAACGGCAGCAAGGACCCGATCCACCCCAGCGTGATCTCCTTCGACGCCAAGGGCACCGGCCTCGAGGTCGAGGTCGCGATGCAGTGGAACAACGGCTTCACGCCGTCGGTCTACACGTTCGCCAACACGATCAACACCCACGAGGGCGGCACCCACGAAGAGGGCTTCCGCGCCGCGCTGACCCGCGTCGTCAACACCTACGCGCGCGACAAGAAGCTGCTCAAGGAGAAGGACACCAACCTGACCGGTGACGACGTGCGCGAGGGACTCGCCGCCATCGTCTCGATCAAGCTGGGCGAGCCGCAGTTCGAGGGCCAGACCAAGACCAAGCTGGGCAACAGCGAGGCCAAGACGTTCGTGCAGCAGCAGTCGAACGAATGGCTGGCGGACTGGTTCGAGCGCAACCCCAACGAGGCCAAGACGATCATCAACAAGTCGATCTCGTCGGCCCAGGCGCGGATGGCCGCGCGCAAGGCGCGTGACCTGGTCCGCCGCAAGGGCGCGCTGGAGATCGGCGGCCTGCCCGGCAAGCTCAAGGACTGCCGCTCGACCAACCCGGCGGAATGCGAGCTCTACATCGTCGAGGGTGACTCGGCCGGCGGCTCGGCCAAGGAAGGCCGCGACTCGATGTACCAGGCGATCCTGCCGATCCGCGGCAAGATCATCAACGTCGAGAAGGCCCGCATCGACCGCGTCCTCAAGAACACCGAGGTCCAGTCGCTGATCACCGCGCTGGGCACCGGCATCCACGACGAGTTCGACCTGTCGAAGCTGCGCTACCACAAGATCGTGCTGATGGCCGACGCCGACGTCGACGGCCAGCACATCACCACGCTGCTGCTCACCCTGCTGTTCCGCTTCATGGCGCCGCTGATCGAGCACGGCCACGTCTTCCTGTCGCGGCCGCCGCTGTACAAGATCAAGTGGCCGCGGGCGGAGCCGGAGTACGCGTACTCCGACCGCGAGCGCGACGCCGTCATCCAGGCGGGCGTCGAGGCCGGCAAGCGGCTCCCGAAGGATGACGCGATCCAGCGCTACAAGGGTCTCGGCGAGATGAACGCCGAAGAGCTGTGGGAGACCACGATGGACCCGGCGAACCGGCTGCTGGGCCAGGTCACGATGGACGACGCCGCCCAGGCGGACGAGCTGTTCTCGGTCCTGATGGGCGAGGACGTCGAGGCCCGCCGGTCGTTCATCACGCGCAACGCCAAGGACGTGCGCTTCCTGGACGTGTAGGCGTTCCCCCGCTCTTTGTCCCGCTAGGACTCTCCACTCGAGAAGGACCCCATGACGGAAACTCTGCCGCCGGCTCCGGAACACGACCGGATCGAGCCGGTCGACATCCAGCAGGAGATGCAGCGCTCCTACATCGACTACGCGATGAGCGTCATCGTGTCGCGGGCACTGCCGGACGTGCGGGACGGCCTCAAGCCGGTCGCCCGCCGGATCCTGTACTCGATGTTCGACTCCGGGTTCCGGCCGGACCGCGGGTACAACAAGTGCTCCCGCGTCGTCGGCGACGTCATGGGCAACTACCACCCGCACGGCGACTCGGCGATCTACGACGCGCTCGTCCGGCTCGCCCAGCCGTGGTCGCTGCGGTACCCGCTGATCGACGGCCAGGGCAACTTCGGCTCGTCGGGCAACGACCCCGCGGCCGCCATGCGGTACACGGAGTCCCGGCTCGCGCCGCTGGCCATGCAGATGCTGGCCGACATCGAAGAAGACACCGTCGACTTCTCCGACAACTACGACGGCCGCACGCAGGAGCCCGACGTCCTGCCGTCGCGGTTCCCGAACCTGCTGGTCAACGGTGGTTCCGGGATCGCGGTCGGGATGGCGACCAACATCCCGCCGCACAACCTGCGCGAGGTTTCCGAAGGCGTCGTCTGGGCGCTGGAGAACCCGGAGGCGACCGACGACGAGCTGCTGGCCGCGCTGCTGGTGCGGGTCAAGGGCCCGGACTTCCCGACCAGGGCGATGATCCTCGGCACGTCCGGCATCGAGGACGCCTACCGCACCGGCCGCGGCTCGATCCGGATGCGCGCGGTCGTCGAGGTCGAAGAGGACGCGAAGGGCCGCACGATCCTGGTCGTGTCCGAGCTGCCGTACCAGGTCAACCCGGACAACCTGGTCGAGAACATCGCGAACCTGGTCCGCGACGGCAAGCTCACCGGCATCGCCGACATCGCCGACGAGTCCAACAGCCGTTCGGGCATGCGGATCGTCGTCACGATCAAGCGCGACGCCGTCGCGAAGGTCGTGCTGAACAACCTCTACAAGCACACCCAGCTGCAGCAGAACTTCGGCGTCAACATGCTGGCCCTGGTCGACGGCGTGCCGCGCACGCTGCGGCTCGACCAGATCATCCGGCACTACGTGAAGCACCAGGTCGAGGTCATCGTCCGGCGGACGAAGTTCCGCCTGAAGAAGGCCGAAGAGCGGGCCCACATCCTGCGTGGGTACGTCAAGGCGCTCGACGCGCTCGACGAGGTCATCGCGCTGATCCGGCGGTCGCCGTCCGCCGACGAAGCCCGGCCGGCCCTGATGGAGCTGCTGGACGTCGACGAGATCCAGGCCACCGCGATCCTCGACATGCAGCTGCGGCGCCTCGCCGCCCTGGAGCGCCAGCGGATCATCGACCAGCTGGCCGAGATCGAGCTGGAGATCGCCGACCTCAAGGACATCCTCGAGAAGCCCGAGCGGCAGCGCGCGATCATCCGCGACGAGCTGATGGCGATCGTCGAGAAGTACGGCGACGACCGGCGCACGAAGATCATCGGCTTCAGCGGCGACGTCACCGACGAAGAGCTCATCGCGGTCGAGGACGTCGTCGTCACGATCACCCGCACGGGGTACGCCAAGCGAACGAAAACCGACCTGTACCGCTCGCAGAAGCGCGGCGGCAAGGGCGTGCAGGGCGCGACGCTGAAGCAGGACGACATCGTCCAGCACTTCTTCGTCTGCTCGACGCACGACTGGATGCTGTTCTTCACGAACAAGGGCCGCGTCTACCGGACCAAGGCGTACGAGCTGCCCGAGGCCAACCGCAACGCGCGCGGCCAGCACGTGGCGAACCTCATGGCGTTCCAGCCGGACGAGCAGATCGCCCAGGTCATCCAGATCAAGAACTACGAGGCCGCGCCGTACCTGGTGCTCGCCACCAAGCGCGGCCTGGTGAAGAAGACCAAGCTCACCGACTTCGACTCGAACCGCTCCGGCGGCCTCATCGCCATCAACCTGCGCGACGGCGACGAGCTGGTCGGTGCGGTGCTGGCGTCGGCCGAGGACGACCTGCTGCTGGTGTCCGCCGCCGGCCAGTCGATCCGCTTCCACGCGACCGACGAGGCGCTGCGGCCGATGGGCCGCCCGACGTCCGGCGTGCTAGGCATGCGGTTCAACGACGGTGACGAGCTGCTCGGCATCAGCGTGGTCAAGGAGGACAAGTTCCTGCTGGTCGCGACGGACGGCGGGTACTCCAAGCGGACGCCGATCGAGGACTACCCGGTGCAGGGCCGCGGCGGCAAGGGTGTGCTCACCATCCAGCACGACAGCAAACGTGGCAGGCTGGTGGGTGCGCTCATCGTCGACGCCGAGGACGAGCTGTACGCGATCACCTCGAGCGGCGGCGTGATCCGCACGCCGGCGGGCGACGTGCGCAAGGCAGGGCGGCAGACGAAGGGGGTCCGGCTGATGAATCTCGGCGAAGGCACCACTCTTCTCGCGGTCGCACGCAACGCGGACGAGCCCTCGGACGTCGCCAACGGTGACACCCCCGAGGATGCGCCGGCTCCGGAAGCACCTGACGCGGGTGAAGAGACGACGGCCACGCCGGAGCAGTGAAATGTGCTCTCCGACGGCGGCCCCACGGCACGGGTAAGGACTGACTCTTCGTGACACCATCCGAGAATCCCGAGGCACCGGGTTCGAACGGGACTCCGGCCAGCCCGCCCTGGCAGCGGGTCGGCAAGGACGGCGACTCCGAGGCGACGGTCAAGCTGGCCACCGACGAAGCGTTGTACAAGCCCGAGGCACCGGCCGGGGAGACGCAGCCCGTCTCCCCGGAGCCGGCCTCGGTGGTGACCGGGAGCGCGGCCCCCAGGCTGTTCGGCGACACCCCGCCGAGCGGCGAGCCGTCCGCGGCCGCCGTCCCGTCGGCGTCGTCCCAGCGAGCCCGCCCGAGCGCCCTCCGGCGCCCGGGCCGCGGCCCGCGCCGGGCGTCGCTGCAGGTGAAGCGGTTCGACCCGTGGTCGGTGCTGAAGCTGTCCCTGGTCCTGGGCGTCGCGATGTTCTTCGTCTGGCTGGTGGCGGTCGGCGTCCTGTACACGGTCCTCGACGGCATGGGCGTCTGGGACAAGCTGAACGGAACGTACTCGTCCCTGGTGGGCGGCGAGGGAGCGAACGCGTCCTCGGAACCCCTGATCAGCGCAGGCCGCGTATTCGGCATCGCCGCCATCCTCGGCGCGATCAACATCGTGCTGGTGTCGGCCCTGGCCACGGTCAGCGCGTTCATCTACAACGTGTCAGCCGACCTCGCCGGCGGCCTCGAAGTCACGCTGTCGGAACGGGAGTAACCCGGTTGCAGGGCCCCCTCGGGGGTCCTGTAAAGTTCTCCTCGTTCAAGGGCCTATAGCTCAGGCGGTTAGAGCGCTTCGCTGATAACGAAGAGGTCCCAGGTTCAAGTCCTGGTAGGCCCACGCAGGTCAAAGCCCGGTTCACCACTCTGGTGGGCCGGGCTTTTTGCTGCCTGCCTGACTAGCTGCCTGACTGACGGGCCCCGAGGCATCGTCCTGCGTCGGCCGCTGCGAGGTTCGGCGTACCAGGGTGGACACGATGCGGGCGACCTCAACTCAGCTTGAGGCGGATGTCACTACGATCGATCGGTGCCCCGCGATCCGCATGTTCACTTCCCGGCTTTCCGACATCACGAAGAAGCCCGACAGGAAGCCAACAACGCCATGATGGCGCTCCTCGTGGGTGCGCAGGTCTCCGCGCAGTTCCTCGAACTAAGCCGCGGTTCTTCCAAGCTGTTGTCGGAGATCTTTCCGGGTATCTCGCACATCAAGAGGCTTGACCTGAGGCCCGAAGCCGCGCAATCCATCCTGCGGGGGGCCGAACAACATCTGGGTGCGATGGCGGTGCCACAAGCACTTGCGATCCACGAAGGCTTCATCCTGGACTGTCTTGACCTTCTGGGCGTGCAGGCTGTTAAGGCGTTCAAGATGCACGCTGAGCTAGCGACTCGCGCGAGTAGCGCGTTCGACGCCGACTTGTTGAGCCGTTTTCACGTTCTACGTGAGATGCGGAACGCAATCATCCACCGCAGCGGAACGGCAGATCACCGGCTTATCGCCGCGATCGGCGACTTGACTCCAGCAGGCGACAGCGAGTGGAAGAAGCACGCCGGCAGATCGCCGGTCGGCATTCGCGGCGGCGACCGAGTCACCTTCATGCTCGGCGAACTCGTGTTGACCTTGGCAACGACGAAAGCCCTCGCTCGGGAGGCCAACCGGATGTTGATCAAGGCGATCCCGTCGGCTAGTTGGGCCGAGGTAATCGTCGATGATCACCTGCAGCAGACCACGAAGAAGCTGGACCCCCGCCAGCGACGCCGGGCCATCCTGGGACTCCGCCGCTTCTCATACGCGGTGACCAGCGTGAGCGATGCGGAGCTCGAAGTGGCGGCGGCCGCTCGCGGCGTCCCAATGACGTAGCAAAAAGGGCCAGCCCGTTGGGCTGGCCCTTTTCAGCAGGAAAAGAGGGGCTTTACCAAGTTAAGCTACTCCGGCGTGGCCGTGCTGGGGCTCGAACCCAGGACTTCCTGCTCCGGTTCCCACTGTAGCAGGACAATGCGCAGATGGCTTCCGAATAAACGCCGTAGTGACTCGCCATCCACTGTGACGTACGTCATACTACTTGGCTGGCGGCACGTGGCCCGGATGCCTTTCTCACCTGTCGGCGAAGATGCGATCCATCGCCTCAGCACCGTGCTGGATCACCGGCCGTATCTGATGGCGGTAGACCTTCTCCGTCACCGTGGTCCCGTTGTGGCCCACCAGCCGAGAGATCTTCTCCAACTCCATGCCGCTGTCGGAGAGGAGCGACACGAAGCTGTGGCGTAGCTCCCGCGGGGTCCAATCTGCTGGGTTCATACCGGCTTTCTTGAGCACTCGGCGGAACGCACGGCGGACGTTGGCCGCGTCCAACTCGCGACCGACCGCCGATGCGAATACCAAGTCGTTCTCCTCCCAGTTCTCCTCAGCCAGCTTGCGCGCGAACGCCTGCTTGCCCCGATGTGCTCGCAGAGCATCCACACACCGCTGAGGCAGCGCCAGCGAACGCCGCGACTTCGCCGTTTTCGTGTCTCCGCCTTCCCGCACTGACCGCCAGACCATGACGTGCGGCGGGACCGGCTGGGCCAGGTCCGGCCTTCCCGCCAGATCGGTGTGGGACCAGGTGAGAGCCCGCATCTCCTCGGTCCGAGCCCCGGTCAGCAGCGACACCACGATGTAAGCGCGCATCGAGGTGAACTCAGCGGCAGCAAGAACGGCCTCGGCCTGCTCGAACGTCAGCGACTTCGACGGCCTGCCGGCCCGCCCCTCGGGGACCTCGCACAGGAGCGCGACGTTGCGCTTGATCTTCTCCCGCTTCTGCGCCCTGGCCAGCGACCGCCGGAGCAGCGACAGTATCTCTTGCAGCGTCCGCGTTGACACCACCTTCGCCCGGCCGGCGAGCCACGTGTCGACCTCGTCCGCGGTCAGCTCCCGCGCGTTGCGTCGCCCGATCAGCGGCACGATGTGCTTGTCGGCAAGGATCGTCAGCTTTTCCACGGTCGAGGCGGACCGCCGGGGCAGGCCGTGCGCGAGGAAGTCACGCACCGCCTGAGCCACCGTGAACGAGCGGTCTTCCGGCGGAAGCCCGTCGTCGTGCTCGCGGAGCATCTCCTTGAGCTTGTCCTTCGCCTCGGTCTTCGTCTTGCCGTACGCGGAGCGGACCTTCCGCTTCCCGGCCGGCGTGTAGCCGACCGTGATCTCTGCGATCCAGCGCTGACGGCTCTCCGACCAGCGGAGGCCGCCGTCTCCGCGGCTACGCCGTTTCGTCATAGCTGACCTCCGCTTCCCTCATCAACAGCTCGACGTATTCCTGGATGGCGACGGCCGGCACGAGCCGGGCGCGGCCCTGCTTGACCGAGCGCAGCCGCCCGGAGCGGAGCTGTTCGTAGATGACTGAGCGGCTCATCGAGAGCAGGCGCATGGCTTCGGTGATCCGGTAGAGGTGCCGTTCGGGCACGGCGACCGGCATGGGTACGGCGTTCATCGGTCCCCCTCGTGGTCGTAGTCCGGCTTGGTAGGCGCGACGTCCGCGACCTCCGCGACCGGCCTGGTCAACGTGGGTGCGAGCGGCTGTTGGGTGCCGCGACCGTCCGCGACTCGGGTTGCGGAGGTTGCGGCCGAGCCCGGCGGCCCCGCGACCCCTGATGTGTTCTTGACCTGCGGGGTTGCGCTGGTCGCGGAGGTCGCGCCGGATTCGGGTGGTGGGAGGTAGCGGCTCCAGGCGTCGGCCAGGCCGCCGTCGCCGTCGATGCGGTAGCCCTTGAGCGTCTTGCCGCTGATCTTGAGGTCCTTCGGCCGGACCAAATACCGGTCGAGTTCCTTCGCGAGCCGGCGGCTGTCGAGGTGCTTGCCCTGGACGTCGGTCCACGGGCCGTCTTCGATGGCGTGCAGTTCGCGGATCAGCTCGGCGGTGACCATGCGGTCGGTGTTCTGCGCGGCGAAGATCTGCCGGATATCCGCCAGCAGCCGCACGCCGATCGAGGCCGGTTGAGCGGTCGCTTCGAGTACGAAGTGACGGCACGCCTTCCGGGCGGTCTCCGGCCAGTGCCCGCCGGCCGCGTCCGCGATCGCCAGCAGCGGCCGCCAGATCTCGGCCGCCCGGTCGCGGACGCCGTCCGGTCGTTCCGGCCGTGCGCCGCCGACCTCGTCACCGACTCGACTGACCCACTCCGCGAGCTCGGCGCGCACCGGCGCCGACTCGCGCTCGACGTCCTCTTCGATGAACTCCTCGACCACCTCGTCAAACCGGCGCTTGCGCATGTGCACGGTGATCGCCCGCGTGGTGATCGTGTCCGGCATGCCGCCGGCGATCCCGGCGAGCGCGACCGGCGCGTAGACCGGGAACCGCGTCACGTTCATGCTCTTGGCGTCCCCGACGCACCGCGTCACCGTCGCCGACCGCTTGTAGCCGGCGTTCAGCAGCGCGCGGAGGTCCTCGTTGTTCCCTCCCGTCTTCGGGTTGAAGACCGCGTCGATCTCGTCGAACAGCAGCGTCATCGGCCCGTCGGCGAGCATCCGGAAGATCGCGGCCGGCGTGATGCTGATCGTCATCTCCGGCTTGGCCACGAGATACTGCGCGACCTCCAGCACGCGCGTCTTGCCGCTCCCCGGCTCCGCCGAGTCGAGGATCAGCCTCGGCGTGACGTAGAGCCGTTCGGCCACGTGGGTGTGGGCGTACCAGAGCGCCAGCGTCGGCGCGGCGTGCTCGTTCGCGAAGGCGGAGAAACGCGACACGAACGTCACGACCGCGTCCAAGACCTCGTGACCCGGCTTCGCGAAGGCACCGACCGGTGCCGGCCCGAGCCACGTGAGGGGGTTGACCGGCGCGGCCTCCGGGAGCGACTCGCTCGGCTGGGCGCCGCCGTCCTCGGCCGGCTTGGCCGCGGTGTGGCGGCCGCGCCAGACGCGCTGGCAGTTCTCCGAGCAGAAGTCGCCGGACGGCGAGTCACCACGCGGCCGGCCGCACTGCTGACAGGAAGGCGAAGGCTCGTCGGAGATCACGAAGTCGATCACGGACAAGGTGTCATCCAATCCGGACATCAGGCAGCCACCTCCAGGCGTGCAGTCGGTTCGTCGTCGCCGCCGGCCTCGCGGTAGCGCCGCCACAGGTCGTCCAGCCGCCCGGTGTCGTCGAGCTGGTCGCGGAGGATGTCCGTCGGCGACTCGTCTTCGACGGCCTGCACCAGGCGGGCCGCGTGCTCCCCGACGGCGCGGCGGTAGGCGTTCTTCAGCACGACGGCTTTCAGCCAGGCGCCGTAGTACGGCGGCGGCAGGATCGGGCCGTCGGTGTAGGTCTCGACGATCCAGAGGCCGAGGCTGTGCAGGCGGTGCGCACCGCCGGACCGCGGTTTGGTCGCAGTCCTCTCGCGGGCGTGGTCCATCACGGCCATCGGTGTCGGTGCGTGGCCCGCGCCGGTCAGCTCAATGACCAACTGGAGAACGCGAGCGGCGATCGGCGAGCCGAAGTCGTCGGCGCGCATGCCGGCGAGCAGTCGACGGGCTCCGGTCAGCCGGACCTGCATCACGCAGCCCAGGAACTGACGCTCGGGGTCGAGCAATGTGGTCTTCATGGGGTGACCTTTCGATTGAGCTGTACGTCAGCGGCTGTTGTCGCGGCGGTCGCGGTCGCGGAGATCGCGGTACGACCGGCGAGCGCGGAGGCAGGAGTTGTAGGCACGGCGGCCGGCGCGGAGCGTGCGGCCGGTGCCGTTGCACCGGCGGCAGAGCCGGATCGCGCGGAGCAGCGGCGAGCGGAAAGCGCCGAAGCCCCGGCAGGAGCGGCACGGCTTGTACGGGTAGACCGCGCACGACCAGGAGTAGCCCAGAGTGACGATCGCGAGAATGAGTAGGAGCAGGACGGTCGGGTTGCTGAGGGGGTTCAACTGAGCCTCCGGGGCTGTTTTTGGCCGCACTCGGTCCGCGCCTCTAGGTGCTAGGGCACTGATCAGTGGTGTTGTGGTGGTCTAGGGAGGGCTCTAGGTCTAGAGGGACGAGGCTCTAGACCTAGAGCCCTGCGGGAGCTAGCCGCTCTTGCGGTTCCGATCACGCTCGGTCAGTGCGTCGGCGATCCATTCGCGCTTGACGCCCATCCGGTTGGCGCCCTTGCCGGTGTCAGCGTCGTTGCCCCACACCTGCTTGGTGGCGATCCCGAGCGGCTTCAGCGCGGTGGAGAGCTGGGTTGCTTTCGCCGCGCCGGTCGGCAGCTCCGCCCACGGGCCGTAGACCGCCGGCCGCAGCTCGGCGAGCCGGTCAACGATCCGCTCCGACCACGCCTTTTCGGCGTCCCCGATCGCGGTCAGCACGTCGGCGAGCAAGGTGCTCGTGTCCTCGTCATCTTCGGGCGTGAGGTCGAGGCCGGCGGCGTAGCCGGTCAGCCGCCCGGCCGCCAGCCGTGCGGTTCGTGCGCGGGCGGCGAGCTTCTCGGCGTCCGGGCCGTCGATGTACACGCCGCGGGTGATGCGCGGCTCGTCGCCTTCGCCGGCCAGGTACCCGATGCCCTTGTCCCGAAAGGACAGCGTGGTGGCTCGGATGCCGTTCCGGTACGACGAGGTGCCGAGAACCATGTCGTTGGCCTGCTGTCCGGTGACCTTGAGACAGAACCGCATCACCGCGTTGTCGCTGATCGCGGTCGGGATGCTCTTCGCGTCCGGCCGCTGCGTCGCGAGGATGATGACGATGCCCAGCGCCGGGCCGCGCTTCACGAGGTCGGTGCAGACCTCCTCGATCTCCGCGCCGTACTCCGGGTGCTCGAACCACTTCTGACACTCGTCGACACCGATCACGATCGGGTGCAGGCCAAGGGACTTCTTGCCAGCCAGTTCCGGCGTGACCTTGTTCTCCGGGCACAGGTCCTTCGGCAGCTCTCGGATCACCTTCGCGCGCCGCCGCAGCTCGTCGGCGAGCGCCCGGAGGTCGGCGACGGCGTACGCGATGTCCTCCGGCTCGTCGCCGGCGCGGTACCGGTGCGACACCGGCGCCAGCGGCGAGAGGTCGCCGGTTCCCTTGAGGTCGAACGAGTGCAGCTCGGCCCGCGGGTCGAGGGCGGCGATCAGCAGCAGCTCTCGCAGGGTGAACGTCTTGCCCATCCGCGGAATCGCGCCGATGACCATCGAGATGAACATCAGGGTGATGTCCACCCACCGGCCACGCTGGTCGGTGCCGAACGGCTGAGGCTTGAACAGGTCCACGGTGCCGGGCTTCCGCAGTGGCCAGGCGGCCTGTCGCGACTTGGAGAGGTCCTGGTCGCCGACCCACAGGACCATCCGCCCAGGGTGAACCTCGGCGTTGCCCTCCGGCCAGACGCAGCCGAGGGGACGGCCGAGGCCGGACGCGAGCTTCGCGCGCCGCTCGACCACTTCGGACACCGTGACTCCCGGCGGAAGGTCGACGTCGGCGCGCCAACCCGGCCCGTCGCGAGTGATCGGCGCCGTGAACCCGATCGCGTTCGGGTTCTTGGCAAGGGCCTGGTTGATGCCCGCGATGCCGAGCACCGACAGGGCCTGAACGACGTTGTCACTCGTCAGCTTCTGGACCTGAGTGGACAGGACGGCGCGAGACGACACCACCGGGTTGTCCCGGGTGGACCCGAGCTTTCCGAGCAGTCCTACCGCGATGGCGCCGCAGGCCCAGATCACCCACTCCGGCAGGACGTTCGGCAGCGTGAACACCAGGACCAGGCCGACCGTCGACACGAGACCGAGCTGAATCAGCCGGAGCACGACTCGCCGGTCACGCTGCTGGGACAGCTTCAGGTATAGGTCGGCCTTATCCGCCGTAGCCGTCTCCGAACGGGCCGGACGCCCTTCGGCGTCGGTCACGTACCGGCCGGTTGCTGCCAGCAGGAGGAGAAGGCCCCGAGGGGAGCGCACCGCGAGCCGAAGCGCGTAGAGCGGTGACCGCGCCGCGTGGTAGCCGGCCTTGTGCGCGTAGTGCTTCCCCACCCACTTCGCGGCGTCCTTCGCGTCGGCCGTCGACTTGAGGTAGCTGGGGATGATCGCCTGGCGGTTCTGCGTGCGGAGGCGGTCCAGCCACGACGAGCCGTCCGTTACCGGGCGATCCACCGGGACGGCCGGCGACTGCTCCGCGGCCTCGTCGCCGGGCTCGGCGTCGATGACGAACGGGTCGGCCTCCCCGGAAGCCGTTCCGGGGAACGCGATCACGCGGCCGCCGTTCGGTTCGTAGGTGGTGCTCATCAGTCGTTCACCTCCTGGTCGGTGGTGTCGCGTACGAGGTGTGCGAGGGCGGCGCCGCAGCCGAGGACGACCACCGGCAGGCAGGAGACGAGGGTGGTCACCGGCCAGGGGGCGCGTTCGACGTCTGCGGCGGACATCAGGTGATAGGCGACTTGGCCGACCATCCCGAGGACGAGCGAGCCCAGGGCCGACCACTTCGCAAAGCTGCGAACCCGATGGGTCCGGGTCGCCGGGGACAGCCAGACCCGCAGGGCGAATGCCGCGTAGGTCTCGACCCCGATGGGGAGTGTGATCGCCGAGTTGATCGTCAGGTGGTCCCAGATCCCGGGCAGGAGCTGGATCGGGCCGAACCCCGTCAGCCTGCCGAGACCGACCCAGCCGCTCCAGACGGCGACGAACGCCGGAAGGGCCAGGAGGAGCACCGGCCACAGCTTGATCCGCCGCACCTTCTCCGGCGTCGCGCCCGGGTCTGCGGTGACGTTGACCTGCGGCTCGGCGTCATCCG
The DNA here is from genome assembly GCF_040629235.1 of Amycolatopsis sp. NPDC005961. NCBI lineage: Bacteria > Bacillati > Actinomycetota > Actinomycetes > Pseudonocardiales > Pseudonocardiaceae > Amycolatopsis > Amycolatopsis sp. NPDC005961. The sequence goes on from NZ_JBEXVF010000008.1 coordinate 90,754, forward strand.
AGGCCGGTTCGTCCGAGGTCTCGGAATCCTGGTTCGGCTCTTCGACCTGGACGGTTTCCGTCACCGCGTGCAGCTTTCGCACGGGCTTAGTGTCGGCTTCCTCGTTCAGCGCGGCGAGGATGGCGCGGGCCTTCGGCGCACCCACCTTGAACTCGGTCATGATCCGGTTCCGGGAGGGGCGCTCGCCCAGGTCCGCGGCCAACTCACGGACACGGGGCAGCAGGTCGGCGACCGAAGGCGGGTACGCGCTTCGGGTGTTCGTGGGCGTGTCGAGCCCTACCATGGGTGTTCTCCTGACTGGCTTGGAAGTGGTTGGGAGAAGCCCGGTCCGGCGGGTGGTTCTTGGCGGTTCCGTGCGCCGGGCCGGGGCGGCTTCAAGCGGCCGCGCCGGGACTGTCCGACCGGCTCCGAAGGGCCGAGCTGACGTTCTGGCGGCTGATGCGCCGGACGTGTCGATGCGTCGCGGCCCGGTCCGTGCTCGGCGCCAGGCGGGTGCTCGCGGCTTCCTGGTCGTGAGCCGTGACGAAGTACTCGGCGATCATCGCGTCGATGTCCGACTCGGTCAGTCCGTCCGGGGCGTAGCTGGGCAAAGGGATGAGGTCATCCATTGGTGTGAACTCCAACGACTTGTAGGTCTCCCGCTCGGGAGCGGCCGGTGTCGGCCGGAACTCAACGTAAGTCCTGTCTATTAACTCTGTCAACTGACATGGGAGAACTGACTTAGCCAACTGACTTGGCCTACGCTGGTGGTATGGCATCCCTGAACCCGGACGACCCTCGTGCGCCGTTCTTGCAAGTAGCCGGCGGTCTCCGGGCCGCGATCCTCTCGGGGGAGTACGCCCCCGGGGCGCAGCTGCCGACCTACCAGGAATTGGCCGATTCCTGGGGGGTGGCGGTGAACACGGCCAAGAGCGCTGTCGCCCACCTCAGGGAAGAGGGCCTGGTGGTGATCCGGCACGGCAAGGGCTCGTTCGTGCGCACCCAGCCGGCCGAAGGTGACTCCGCGGCTCGCCCCGAGGCCTCGGGGGATGAGCGGGTCTGGCAGGCCATTGCCGAGATCCGGAAGCGTCTCGGCGAGATCGAGCGGAAGCTGGGGGAGAACTAGCCGAACAGGGCGCGGAGGAACGTCACGACACCGTCGATCACGGCACCGATGCCGTGCGCGGCTCCGCTGGCCCAGCTCGCCGAGTCGGTCGGGTACTTGACGATCAGCACGATGATCGCGAGTCCGACGATCAGGCCGATCGCCTTCCCGACCAGGCCGCTCCCGCTCTTCATAACCGGGAAGTTGCTCTTCGCCATCACGGTCTCCTTTCGTTCTGCGACGGGCCGGGAGGCCGATCCGGATCGGGGTTTCGATCCGGCGTTGTCGCTGATGAACTCAGGAAACCGCGCAGGGGCGGGGGTGCAGCAGTGTGCACGCGGGGGTGCATTTCTGCACGTGGGGGGTGCACGGGGGGTGCTTTAATGACCTTCGGAGGTACCGGTGGTCGACAAGGGGAAGCAGCCGAACGCACTTCTAGCTGCGGTTATGCGACAGGCGGGGGCGACTAATAAGGGCTTCGCTCGCCGTGTGCGCGAGCGCAGCCTGAGAGACGGCGGCGAGCTTGTCAGCGCGGACCACGTGTCGGTCAAGCGCTGGCTCGACGGCACGAAGCCGCACCCGCGCACCTGCCAGCTGATCGCCGGCGTTCTCGGCGAGCTGCTCGGGCGGCCTGTGGGCTTGGAAGAGATCGGCTTTGGCGGAGCGGCCGAAACCACCTCGGACGACGTCGGTCTGGAGTACCCCGAGGAAATCGCACACAGCCTGGTCGCGCTGGGGGCGATCACCGAACTCGAGTTGCGGACGCCGAAGCGGGTCGGCCCTCTGGCCGTCGTGCCGGAGGCATGGAGCGGCCTGCTCGTGCGGTGGCTGACTGACTCCGACGACGAAGGATCGCGGCCGCCATCCGAGCCGCGCTCGATCACCCTGGTGGACGTCGAGGCGGTTCGCGAGGCAACCGCGATGTTCAGCAGCTTCGACTACAAGTACGGCGGGGGCCGGCCGAAGTCGCTCGTCGCCTCGTTCCTCGACCAGGAGATCTTGCCGAACATCAAGCACGTGTCCCCGCAAGATCCAGTCGGCCGGGAGTACTTCCGGGAGGTCGCTGCCCTGACGCGGCTCGCCGGCTGGACGGCCTACGACACGGGCGCGCACGGACTCGCGCAGCGGTACCTAACGCAGGCGTTCCGCTTGGCGAAGGCGGCCGGCGACAAGGCGCTGTGCGGCCGCATCCTCGCGGGCATGTCGCACCAGGCGAACTTCCTCGGGCACTTCCAACGGGCCGTCGACCTGGCACGCGCGGCATACAAGGGGGCCAACGGCTACGCCACTCCGACGACGATGGCGCTCTTCCACGCGATGGAAGCTAGGGCGCTTGCGTCACTCGGCAGAGCAGAGGACGTCACGGCCGCCTTGCTCACGGCTGAACGATGGCACTGCCAGGGCATCCGCGAAAACGACCCGGAGTGGATTCACTACTTCGACGAAGCCGAGCTACACGCCGAGTTCGCGCACTGCTTCCGCGACATCGGGAACGCCGAGTTGGCGAACCACCACGCCGCCGCGTCCATCGCGGCTTCGGAGTCAACCTACGTCCGAAGCCTCTCGTTCTGCCGGACCGTGCTGGCCACGTCGCACCTGCAAGGCGGGAACCTCGAAGAGGCGTTGGACGTGGCCAGGTCCGTCGTCGAGACGGCGGCGAAACTGAAGTCGTTCCGCGTCATCTCGTACCTCGATGACTTCCGCGGGCGCCTGGGCGGGCATGCCGGAGACCCGCTTGTGAAGGAGTTCCTCGACTTCGCCGACATTCACCTGCCGTCAGAAAACCTTCCAGTGGCGGGGCGCCTGATCGTCGCGTAGGTCGCTGATCCGTTTCTCGACCTCGGCTTTGACCTCGGCGGACTCGTCGACGGTCTGCGAGAGCCACATGGTCATGTTCAGCTCGCGGGTAGCCCTGACCACGGGGAACCCGTCCCAGCTGATCGGATCGAACCCGTACGCCTCGGTGTACGAGTCGTACTCGGCCTCGGATGCCCAGCCGAACGCCTGGTGACGGACCGAGAGCACAGCCGCGTCCCACTCGCGTGGTCCAAAGGCGAAGTCCTCGAAGTCGATCAGGTTCAGCGTTCCGTCCGGGGCGCGCATGACGTTCCCGGGGTGCGCGTCGCCGTGCACGGGACCCGCGGGAAGCGGGAACTCAAGGGCTTGGAACTTCTCGGAAAGTTCCTCGTAACGCTCGCGCAGGAAGTCGAGGTCAGCCTCGGGAAGCTTGCCCTTCAGGGCTTGCAGCCGCGGTTCAACCTTCGGCATCGGGGAGAACGCCGGCAGGCGGAAGTCCTTCGGATGGGGGAGCGCGTGGAGGTCGTGAAGCAGCTTCCCGAACTCCGCCGGTGTGATCGGGGTGTCGTCCTCTTCGAGGCAGTTCCAGAAGGTGACGGGTAACCCGTCCTCGATGAACGGCTGTTCGGCGCCGGGTAGCGACGTGGCAGCGGGGAAGGCGTTCTCTGCGAGCCAGCCGGCGACGAGCACTTCCTTCGTCGCCGCGGGGATCGAGCGTCCGACGCGGACGACAGCTGAGCTGTCGGCTAGGCGAAAGATGGCGTTCTCCCCGAACCGGACCCGCTTCGCGCCGGCCGCGTCCAGCCCGGCGAAGGCGCACGCTGCCTCGAATACGGCTTGTGTCCGCTCTGACGTGAAGGCCTTCGTCGTGGTCATCAGACTCCTCTATCGGGGTGCCTCAGCCAGGCTAGAGCTTCGGCGGGAACGTATGCGCGGCGAATGACGCGTGGGTGGAACCCGGCCAGCGCGCCGCCTGGAGGGAGGTCAGGACGCGCCGGCCGGGAGCTGGTTAGCGCCACCCGGTGTCGGTGGCGTGGCGCTGTAGCGCCTTGGCGGTCTTTCTGTAGGCCGTCACGGTGTCTTCGTGCGTGATGAAGACGGCTCCGCGGTGGTGTGGCACGGCGACCGTGAAGGCGCCAGCACGGTTCTCGTACAGGGTGAATGGCTCGACCAGGCCGGGCGGGCACTTGGCGGCCGGCACGAGACGGACGGACATACGGGGGTGGCGCGTCAGAGCGATCACCGCGTCGAGCTGGGCGCGGAACTCATCCGTCGAGCCGAAATCGGAACGAGTAGCGGCCTCGCCGATCAGGTAGGTGCGTCGCGGCTCCGTGTCCGTCGGCGAAGTGAGCTCCTGGACCGTCCGGGCAAGCGATCGGCGGCCGACGTCAGGGCTGGGCTCGACCAGGCCAGTATCCCGCAGCGCGCGGGCGTACTCGACGGTCTGCAGCGCCTCCGGAATCAGGGTCGGCGACCACTCGAAGACGTGCGTCGACCGCTGCTCGTACGTCGTCCGTAAGAGGTCTTCGGCGCGCCCGGCGTGGTCGATGAAGTCTCGTTCGTGGGCTCGACGGGCGAGGTCGACGAGCTGATCGCACACGGCGGTCGGCGAGCGTAGGACGCCGAGGATGTGCGCCACGGTCGTGTCCGGCGGTATGCGTTTGCCGAGTTCGAAACTCGACAGCACTCCCGGGTGAAGATTGATCATGTCGGCGAGCCGGCGGAGGCCGACGCCGCTGCGGGTACGGGCGTCGCGGAGGCCGTCTGCGAGCGCGACGAGGGCAGGTCGGGGTGCAGCGTCGGTCACGGTTCAACCCGCTCCATTCAGTCGTTGAGCGTCTTCGCTCGGTACGTCCAGCAGACTCACCAGATCGACGTCGACGCCGTCTAACTCGCCGGCGCGTCGGGCCAGTGCGGCGCCGACTTGCGCCAGCTGACGGGCGAGCGTGCGCAACGCCGCCGCGTAGCGCACGTCGTTCGCCTGGAGGGTCAGCAACTCGACCGTCACGCTCCCGATCCGGGAGTTCACCTTCGAGAGGCCGGCCAGCAGTTCGCGATCACGCGCGTGCACGCGGCACCTCGATTCGCCGGTGCTCGTTCTGGCTCGCACAGACAGGGCAGATCCGGCCTGGCTTCGGGATCACCCGACCGCGGCTGACGCTCGGGCGGTCGTGTTCCAGCGGAAACGGATCGTTGATCAGGCACCAGGGCAGTAGCAGGACGAGCCGCGGGTTCGCCATCTCCGAGTGCAGGTACAGGTGAGCCCAGCCGTCGCCGCCGGTGAACTCGTGCCACTCCCAGAAATCTCGCCGAGGGTTGGCCGCATGCCTCACCGGGCGGTCTTCTAACGTCGTCATCGACGTCCCCGCTCGACCTCGAACGCCCGAAGTGCAGCGGCAGCCTGCTCCCAGTCGGCATCGGTCATGTCAGCGTGCGTCATCGGGTGCTGATTCGTGCTCCAGTCGATCTCGTTGAGCCGCTGGCCGCCGGTGTTGAACAGCGAGCCGCCGCACCAGAACGTCGGCCGGTCCTCGCGCCCGGTCGAGCCCCCGTCTTTTGCCGTCACCTGATCAACTGTCGTCGAACTTGGACACCCAAAACACAGCCGGTAACCATGATTTCGGCAGGTCAACGCGTACGAACTAGGCGTGAACGGCATAGATCAGCGGGACGTCGCTCGCCGCCGGTAGCCTCGCCTCGTGGACTTGCTCCCCTTCGACGAGTACGTGCGCTCGCTCAATCGCAAGCGCATGTCCGCCGGTGTCCTCTTCCGCGACGAGGCCGACCGGGTGCTGTTCGTCGAGCCGTCGTACAAGCCGCATTGGGACATCCCGGGCGGCGCGTGCGAGGAGGGCGAGCCGCCCTGGCGCACGGCGGCCCGGGAGGTCGCGGAAGAGGTCGGCATCGATCGGCCGCTCGGCAACCTGCTGGTGATCGACTACATCCCGGACGACTCGCGCATGCCAGAGGGGATGGCATACGTCTTCGACGGCGGCCTGGTCGCCGAAGCCGAGGTCAAGGCCTTGACGATCACGGACCCCGAGATTCTGTCGGTGGAGCTGCTGCCGCTCGACACCGCGGCATCGCGCCTGAAGCCGATCCTCGCGCGCCGGATCGCGGTTGCTCTCGACGCTGCGCGCGCCGGTGAGCTGCTGATATGTGAGGACGGTAGGCGCGTAGCGCAGTAGTCTGGTTACTGCGTGCACACAGCCGGAGGATGGATGACCGCTCACAACCCGCTCGCCGAGAACCTGACGCGTATCCGCAAAGCCCGCGACTTCTCTCAAGAGGGGCTCGCCGAGGCTGCCTCGGTCGGCGTCGACACCGTGGCGCGTATCGAGCAGGGCACTCGGACCACCAGCCGCCCGGCCACCCTGCGGAAGCTCGCGGCCGCGCTCGGCGTCTCGGTCGATGCGCTACTCGGCTCGCTGCCGGCGCCACACTCCCGCAATGTCGACATTGCTCCGCTCCGCCGAGCAATCACCGCGGACGCGTCTATCCCCGGTCTCGACGACCTGGCCGACACCCGCGAGCTGCTGCCGCTCCCGGAACTCACGGCCAGCGCACACGCGGCCTGGAGGGCGTACGTCGACGGCCGCCACACCGAATTGCTGCACGCGCTGCCGGTCGTCCTGGCCGACGCCCGTCGAGGCGTCCGCGACACCCGTGACGAGGAGCGCGCCGGCGCGCACCGTGTCCTGTCGACGGCGTATCGGCTCGGTGCCGGCATCGCGGGGCGGCTCGGCTTCGACGACCTGGCGTACACCTCCGCCGCGCGGGCGATCGAGGCCGCCGCTGAGTCGGACGCTCCAGAGGTCGAGGCCGCAATTTCGCTGCGTTACCTGGCGTGGACGTTGGTCCGCCAAGGCCGGGCGGAGGACGCGGAGCGCGTCGCTACGCAGGCGGCCGCTGCGATCGAACCGCGGATGCTTGACCGTGATCCAGTGCGCGCCGGCGTTTTCGGCAACCTGCTGTTCAACGCGGCAACTGCAGCGCTGCGCACTGGGAGCGCCAGCCGCGCCGAGGATCTCCTTGCCGCTGCTCACGCGGCTGCGATTCGTTCACGAGGCGACACGGCTTCGGAGGCCGCGATCTTCGGCCCGCGGGTCGCTGCGCTCCAGAACGTCGAGCTTGCGGCGCGGGTCGGCGACCCCGAACAGGCGCTCCGCTTGGCGGCCGCCGTGCCAGACACGACCGGCGACGTCCCGGCGTTCTGGGAGGCTGGCCACCGACTTCTCCTTGCAGCCGCAGCAGCGGACTTGCGTCATGACCGAGACGCGTTGGCTTGGCTGGCCGAGGCACGTGACTTGGCGCCTGACTGGGTGCGATATCAGCCGCTCGGCAAAACTACGATGCGTCGTCTTGTCGATCGAGCGACCCGGCGGCGAGGATCATTGTTCGCTTCCCTCGCAAATCATTATGGCGTTATCGGTGGCGATAGCCAGTAGTTCACTCTTGGACGATCCTGCATCTCCTAAATCTTCCTTACTACTTCTCGTAGTGTTGCAGGAAGCTGGTTCACTTTTATGCCGGTGCGCTCGTGTTTGCGAACCCTTCGGCCGTTCTCTAGGTTCGCAATAATAGCAAGTGTTGACTTAGTCTGTAGAACGCAGAGGTGGATGGCGCTGGCGGTCTTTGTGCCGCCTGCCGTAAAACACATTGAGTGCCCCGAATGCGCGGTAACTCGCTGCCAGTCGCGTTCGTAGTGCGATACTGTTGCGAGCTGGTTTGCGAACTCTAGAGGGGTTCGTGCGCGCTCCTTTGGGTCCAGCGAGAGACTCTTCTCGATCACGCGGCTAAGTCCAATGGATACATATGGCACCAGATCGCGCAGCTTACGTCTCTGTCTCGTGCGAATCTTTTCCCAAGTCTCGCGGTAAGGGAGTTTGGCTGAGACTGGGTAGTCGCCCGCGAGTAGGAAGAATACTGTTGCTGCAAGGGAGTAGATATCTGATGCATTAGTGCAATACGGGTTGCTCGGATCTAAAGCCTCGGGCGCGGCCGTTACTAGCGTGCCGTTAGCTGGAGTTCTCCCGTGATCGTCGATCTTGTGTGCCATGCCGAGATCAGCGAGCAACACTTTGCCGTCACTGCCGAGGTAGCAGTTATCCGGCTTAACATCGCGGTGAAGAAGTCCTGCCGAATGGACCTTTTCTAGGCCGTACCCGATGTGTTGTCCCCATTTGCATGCTTGGCGTGGATTTACGCCGAACGGACTCGCTGCCGTTGAGAGGTTTCCGCCGTGCATGACAGGTGTTGTGATGTAGCGCAAGTCGGATTCGGATACAATGTCGGCATTGTGTACCGGCAGCAAGTAGTCACTTCGGAGCTGTTCAAGTATTTGGGCTTCGTCCCATGTTGCCGGCTGCCCGTCTGTGGGGAGCAAGATCTTTAGTGCCACCTCAGTGCCCAGGTGCTCGTCGCGAGCACGGTGAACTTCTCCGCTCTTGCCCTTCCCTAGGAGGGATAAGAGTTCGTAGCGGTCGCTGACGCGGTTATCCGGCAGGATCGGGTTCGATGGGCCCACGTCTGTAGTCTATATTTAGCCGATGACAGTGATCGGCTTGTGTGTAGCGATTTCGCCCAAAGGGCCTACAGTATCTTGCGTTTTGGTATCGGGTGACCAGGCGAACCCGCTTGTTGCTGACTCGTACATCTTGAGGACGGACGCTGTCGGACAAGCTGAGCAGTTGGTACATCTCGCACAAAACCTGCGAAGTAAGATATCTGAGCTTGAGATCCATGACGCCGTAATCCGAGTGGCAGACATTAGTCCGCAAGGTAACCGGAAGGCTGCGCCGCGGACCCGGCTCATGATCGAAGGTGCGCTGATGCTGGTCTGTCGCGAGCGAGTTACGGGTTCGGTGTGCGCAAGGACCGGCAAAGAGGTAGGGGAGGTACTCGGCGTGCCAAAGGCAGAGGCCGTCGAGTCAGGTAAGCGCCTGGTGCCGCAGCATGCTGATGCAGCGATTGCCGCAGTTTCTGGTCTGCCTGCTTAGATTGGCGGCTTGCCCCGTCGTCAAGACTCCTCATGGTCAATCACTATGAGGTGGTCGATGTCCCAGGTGCGTGGGTCGGGCAGTTCCATCGTTAGTTGGTAGAGCACCACGGCGACTACTCGTTCCGCTCCAGACTGGCGCGCCCGTCGTGCTGCCCTGGCCAGGGCTGTGCCGCTCGCTACGTTGATGTCCACAATCAGGACTGAATCGGGATGCGGCTGCGTGCTCGTGTGTAAGCCGTGAGCCAGGTCGGCATGTCCGACGAGGACGGCCCCGATGATGCGCTCTGCAGCCGAGCTGGCGGCGAGTAGTGTGGCAGCGCCGTGGTTGTGTGCGATCTCGCTGACCTGCTCCGCCGCTGCGCGCAACTCGCCAGGTTCCGACAAGCGATCGACGTTGCGGTTGCCCAAGTTGATCATTTCGAGCAGGTCTGTCACGGATACTCCCCGAGTTCAAGTTCTGACAGCAACCGAGTAAGCGGGCGTTCAGCATCCAGCATGCGTGCCCTTCCGAGTAGGAAACAGGGCCAGTGGGGTGCAACTTGTTACAACGAGTTGCCAACCGATCTCAAGTTGGACCTCCTCCTGGTTCGCGGATCACCGGCAACCTTGAACACCATCGAACATGTGTTCTAGAGTAGTAGAGGTTGGGCGGACTAGGAAGTCCGGCGGCTGGCTTCGGCGGCCCAGGAGAACAGGTCATTCGGCTAACTGTGCCCGTTGTGACCGGCTGACGCATTACGGGCCGAACCGGGCAGGCTCTGACGTATGCCGACTTGCGTCGGAGGCTGGGTCAAGGCGCAGTCAGTGCCGCAATCGCGCGGCACAGGGCCTCTGTGTCGGTGATGGCCTGTCGGCACATCGCTTCGGTGATCGTCAGTCGTTGACCAGTCTTCGCCGTGCTACCGGGCACCTTGGCCAAGTACTTGGCGTCGACCAATCCATCGTTGTGGGTGAATAAGTGACGAGTGGCCCAGGCTTCCTGTAGTCGCTGCCAAGTGGGTGTGTCGATCACGCTGCGGACGTCTAAGTGCCCCGTAGCGGCGAATAGATCCGCGGTGTCATCGAGGCGTTGGAAGATGTTGCCCTTGCCCTTAACCAGTGTGGCGGCGTCAGTCACACTGGAGTGGAACACCTTCGATGTCATCGCTTCGACGACGCCAACTAAGTTCTCCAACGTGTCTACCCAGATGCGAGTGAAGACGCCCTGCTCGCGCAAACTCGCGGAGACCTCAGCCGGCAGTTGGGCCAGGCCGTCGAGTCTGGCGGTTTCGGCGGCGAGGGCGTCAAGCGCCACGACTTCGGCTGGTAGCAGGCCGCATACAGGGCAGAATCGGTGCTCGCCAAACACCGCGTAGCGAAGGGTGCAGGTAGCGCATGTGCGAACCCGAATTAGCTGTTCCTCGTTGATCTTGGGAAGCGGTTGCGGGTAGAACGGTTTGTTGCGGTGGCTGACCTCGATGCTGAAGCCAGACCGCCGTCGTGAGCGGGGCCTCGTCAACCCCCTGAAGGCGTCATTGATTGCTTCCTGGATAAGTTGCGTTCCGAGATCATCTACGGCACGCATTGCCCTGTCGAGCTGCTGCTGTGTCAGAAATTCACTGTGTTCAGTGTGATGACCGCAGTACACGCACCACAGCTCAAGGTCGTCAGGAAGCGCATCGTAATCGCTAGAGTCGACCCGGAATATCTGTGTGCAGCTCGGACACTGTCGACCAAAGAAGCCATGCTCGTCGGACGGGATAGTGATCCGCATCTCGAACACATCGTCTTGTCGGCCTACAACCTTGGCGCCCTCGGGCATCAGGTATCGATCGCTGTCCCGCATGGCACGATTGTGCTCCTTCGGTCTGACATTCCAGGCGCCACGGCGGCCGACTCGCGAGGGTGTCTGACCTCCTGGCCGCTATGGAGCGGCCGAACTGCCTGGTCGCCCGCCTACGACGGCCTGACGAACCGCCTGACAATGACCCAGTACCGCCGGAGCCTCCAGCGGACGTCCATGGACGGTCGAACCAGAGTTCACGAAGCTGTGCTTTGGTCGCGAGAGGGTGATCTTGGCCTGATAACGAAGAGGTCCCAGGTTCAAGTCCTGGTAGGCCCACAAGCAAAGCCCAGTTCGCGAGATGCGAACCGGGCTTTTTGCATGACCTGGGTGACCAACCCGGTGATCACCGCACCACGTTCTCCTGGCTGGCCGCCCACGACGCCAACAGGGCCAGGCCGTCCGCGGTCGCCGTGCCAGTGGGGGCGGTGTAGACGTTCAGGCGCAAGCCGGGTTCGGCGGGCAGCTCCATCGACTCGACGTCCAGGTCGAGCCGGCCCACCACCGGATGGTGCAGACGCTTGCGTCCGGATCGGTGGAGCCGAACGTCCTGGGACGCCCAGCGCTGACGGAACAGTTCACTGCGTGTCGACAACTCGCCGACCAGGGCGATCAGCTCCTCGTCGTGCGAATTGCGGCCGGCTTCCATGCGTAGCTTCGCGGCCATATCACCGGCGATCCGGTCGTAGTCGACGAAGAACTTTCTTGCCGCTTCGGGATCCAGATACACGAACCGCGCGGTGTTCGCCGGCCGTCGCGTGTCGGCCAGCACCGGTGAATACAGCGCGCGGGCGAGGTGGTTCGCGGCCAGCACGTCATAACGGCCGTTGCAAATCCACGCCGGTGCCTCGGTGATGGCGTCGAGCACCTGCTGAAGCGCCGGACGCAAAGTCACGGCGGGGCGCCGGCGGCGTGGACCGCCGGGCGCCCTCGACTGCCGCGCGAGGTGGAACAGGTGATCGCGCTCGGCCTCGTCGAGCTGCAAGGCGGAGGCCAACGCGTCGAGCACGCCGTCGGAGGCGCCGGCGAGGCTGCCGCGCTCCATGCGCACGTAGTAGTCGACCGAGACTCCTGCCAGGAGAGCCACCTCTTCGCGACGCAGGCCTTTGACCCGGCGGTTGCCGCCGTAGGCGGGCAGTCCGGCCCGCTCGGGCGTGATCCGCGCGCGACGGGAGGTCAGGAATTCCTTGATCTCGGTGCGCGGATCGATCGTGGCCACCTCGTCACCGTAGGCCCTGTCCGCGGGCGAAGGGAGGTACTGCGAGTACCCCACGGCCTACGTGCCTGTCGCGGTCGTGGCGATGCCGCCGTCGACCGGGATGATGGCGCCCGTGAGGTAGGACGCGGCCCGGCTGGCGAGGAACACGGCGATACCCGCCATGTCGTCGTCGCGGCCGAGCCGGCGCAGAGGGGCCTTCGCCGCGATCGTGTCGCCGATGGCATCGAGCGTGGACGCCATCATCTGCGACGGGAACGGTCCTGGGGCCACCGCGTTCACCGTGACGTGCTGTGGGCCCAGTTCCCTGGCCAGCACCCTGGTGAGCTGATGGAGCCCCGCTTTGCTGCTGGCGTACGAGTAGTTGGGCGAAGCGGCGACGTGGATGGCGGCGATACTGCCGATGTTGACGATCCGCGCGGGATCGTCGGCGGTGCCCGCCCGGCGAAGTGCGGGGAGCAACGCCTGCACCAGCCAGAACGGCGACTTGAGGTTGAGATCGATCACCGTGTCCCAGGCCTCGTCCGGGAACGTCTCCAGCGGCTCGCGCCACATCGCTCCCGCGTTGTTGACGAGGATGTCCAGACGTTCCGACTCGGCCTTGACCAGATCAGCGAGGCGCTGACACTCGTCGTGCCGGGACAGGTCGGCGGGGATTGCCCGAACGTCGCCGAATTCGGAAAGCAGCTGCTGTGCCTCCGCGCACGTGTCCGCGTTGCGTGAGCTGATGACGACGCGAGCGCCCGCCTGAAGAAGGCCGCGCGCGATCATCATCCCGATGCCCTTGGTGCCGCCAGTGACAAGTGCGTACTTCCCACTCAGATCGAAAAGGTCTGCGTGAGCGGTGAACTGGTTGTCCGCCATGGGTTTTCGTGTCTTCCTTCGAGTAGCCGGGAGCCGACTCGGACACGTTGACAGGCTTTCTGGACGTCGGGGAGATCCTGCTGATACAGGTACTGCGAAGGCCACCGTTGTCTGCTCTGGCGATGTCAGTCCTGCGGGGTCAGCAGGACGATCGGGATCTCGCGGTCCGTCTTCTGCGCGTATTCGTCGTACAGCGGGAAGATCTTCGCCATCAGGGGCCAGAGAGTGCCGCGCTCGGCCGGGGTCGCGACCCGGGCCTGGGCCGTCAGGCGGCGGGTTCCCACCTGGACTCCGACGCTCGGGTTCGCCTGGAGGTTCTTGAACCACGCCGGATCGTCGTCGGCGCCGGCCTTCGAGGCGACGACCACCAGGTCGTCGCCGGCGGTTCCGTAGATCAGGCACGTGCGGCGCGGTAGGCCCGTCTTGCGGCCGGTCGTCGCCAGGATCAGCGTGTACACGCCGTTCGATTCGTGGCTCTCGGTGCCGCCCGAGTCCAGGTACGTCCGGGTCTGCTCGGCCACCCAGTCCCACTGCGAGTCGGTGGCGCGGTCGAGGTCGTCGGCGATAGCCATGGTCGTGGTCCTTCCGGTCGTTCAGGCGAGCTTCTCGGCCAGGGCGACGATGATGCCTTCGGGGCCGCGGACGTAGGCGAGCTTGTACCCGTTTTCGTACTTCACCAGGTCGCCCATCAGTTCGGCGCCGTGGACGCGCAGGCGGGAGAGCATGCCCTCGATGTCTTCCACGGCGAACATGATGCGACGGAAGCCGAACGCGTTGACCTGCGCGTTCGGCTCAGCGGCGGTGGTGGCCGCCGGCGAGTGGAACTTCATCAGCTCGAGCCGGCCGTGGCCGTCCGGGGTCCGCACCACGGTCAGGTCGCACCGGACGCCTTCCAGCGCGACGAGCCGGTCCACGTCCGGGCCGCCGACCTCGGCCTCGCCCTCGAGCTCCAAGCCGAGGTCGAGGAAGAACGCGACGACCGCCGCCATGTCCTCGACGACGACGCCGATGTTGTCCAGCCGCTGGATCGTCATGATTTCTCCCCTGGTCACCCGGCCCTCGTGGCCGATCGTGCCCCGGGGACGGAGCCGGCGCCACGTTCTCGACATGGCCAGGGACGTCTTTTCGGGGAAGATCCGGATACAGGTCAGCCCTGCCGGGAAGAGAAGGTGCCGGCAGGGCTGAGCGGTCACGGTCGATGCGCACCACGGTCGCCTCTCGGCGAGTGGCGCTTCGCGGCTCCAGCCGGACGGAACTCCGCGAAGGCAGTTAGGTGAGGCCCGGGGGACACGGTGGGCACATCGACCAATGGGTACAACGGAACACCTCGCCCCGGTATTTCCCGCGGTGTGTGACGTGCGTTACCCGCGCGATCATGGTTCCACGTGGAACCACCGCCCCCGACGGCGTCCGGTGCCGGTGCAGTAGCATCGCGGGGTAAGGGAAGCAAGCTGAGAAGGGGGCTTCGGTGAAGAAGCTGCTGGCACTCGCGGTCATCGCGGGCGGCGTCCTGTTCGTCGTGAAGCGCAACAAGGCGGCCAAGGCCGAAGCCGACCTCTGGCGTGAGGCGACCGCGCCGGTCCCCTCGAACAACGGCACCACCCCGGCCAAGCCGGCGGGTGCGTCCCACAACTGAGTTTCCCGCGGGCGTCAGCCCGCACCCGGGGCTGTAGCTCAATTGGTAGAGCACCGCCTTTGCAAGGCGGGGGTCAGGGGTTCGATTCCCCTCAGCTCCACAGAAAACCCGGCGTAGCCTGAATTCGTGGGATGGCCGATCAAGCGCGTCGACCTCGGTGAGGTCGACTATCATCAAGCCCTGGCCGACATGCGGACCTGGGTCGGGGAACGGCAGCAGAACCTCGCCGAGGACCGCCTGTTCCTGCTCAGCCATCCGCCGATCGTCACCTACGGCGCTCGCACCGACCCCGCGGACCTGCCCGTCGATCTGCCCGCCGTCCAGGTCGATCGCGGGGGGTTCGCCACCTACCACGGGCCCGGGCAGCTCGTCGGATACCTCGTCGTCGACGTCAAGGCGCACGGGCCCGTCGACATCGTGCGGTGGCTCGAAACCGGGCTCGTCGGCGCGCTGGCGAGACTCGGCTTTCCCGCTGTCAGAAGGGAAACGCCGACGGGGCACTCGAGCCTCGCCGGCGTCTGGACACCCGATCACCGCAAGGTCGCCTCCATCGGGATGCGGATCCGCGGCGGTGTCACGAGCCACGGCTTCGCGCTCAACGTCGACCCGGACATGGCGGCCTTCCACCACTTCACCGTCTGCGGCCTCGCCGACGTCACCATGGTGTCCCTCGCCGAGCTCGCCGCCGAGCAAGGACGAGGGACACCGGCTGACGCCGAAGTGCGCGACGCCGTCTTCGAAAGCCTTACCGCAGGAAACTGATCACCGCGTCGCGGCCCGCGTGGCCGCGCTCGCGGTTCTGGATCGAATGCGATTCGCCCGGCACGATCACCAGCTCGCCCCGCGGTGCCTGCGCCGCTTCCTCCCGTGCCCACTCCAACGGCGTCGACAGGTCGCGGTCGCCGTTCAGCAGCAACACCGGCACGTTCGGCAGCCGGGACGCCGGGTTCGAACCGGGGCGCTCCGCCGGCCACGGCAGGCAACTCTGGATGAATCCCTGCTGTGTGGCCACATCCGTCGTGTACGGCCAGGTCGCCGACGCCGGCAGCGCACGCGCGGTCAACGACAGCAACGGCTGCCGCAAGCCCACCGGTGTCGCCGACGTGCCCCACGGGAAGCGCTGGTCCGCGCACAACGTCGCCGCGTGCAGGCCCGAGCTGAACGACGCCGGGTCGTCGCCACCCGACTTGTACGCCTCCAGCAGCTGGTCCAGTTGCTCCGGCGACCCCGCGCGAGCGGCGTGGAGCGCTCCGATGACGTCACCCGCGGCCGGGTCGCGGTACGTGGGGTCGACGAACTCGTACGTCACGATCAAGTCGAAGATCTTCACGCCGTCGGCCGGGCCGCGGTGCCGCACCACCCACGCGAGGTCGTCCGCCGGGTCGTAACCGCAGGCCGGGGCCGCCGAACACGCCGCGCGCAGCACGCGCGCTTCGGCCGTCAACCCGGTCAGGTAGAGGGACGCCGACGCGGAAGCGTGGTGCGGCAGCACCGAATCCAGCACGACCTTGCTGACGTTGCCCGGGTGCGCGATCGCGTACCGCGCCGCCGTGAACGAGCCGTACGAGACGCCGTCGACCACCATCTTCGGCACGCCCAGCGCCTGCCGGAGCTGGTCGAAGTCCGCGACGGTCTGGTCGGTCGAATACAGCGGCGCCGTGTCGCCGAGGATGCGCGCGCACTCGGTGACCGCGTCGCGCGTCGGCGTCGCGATGTCCGAGCTGCCCATCTGCGCCTGCAGGCCCGGGCAGTTCAGCGCGCCGGCCCCGGTGCCGCGCTGGTCGAGCATGACGAACCGGTAGTCCTTGGCCACTTCCGGCAGCCGTTGTGTGGCGATCCGCGTGATGGTGCGGACGCCGCCCTGCCCGGGCCCGCCGGTGAGGAACAGCAGCACGCCCTTCGGCGCGGACACGTTGTCGGAGGTCGCGACCGGCAGGGTGAGCGTGCCGGGCCGGCGACCCGTGTGGTCGAAGGGCACGGTCAGCGTCGAGCAGGTGAAGCCCGGCTGTTCCGGGCACGGGTGCGGGTCCGTCAGCTTCGGTCGTCCCCCAGGACGCGTGTCGGCCGCGGCCACACCCCCGAGTGCGGCAGTCATCGCCAGGACCAGCCCGGCGGTCAGCAGTTTCGAACGCATGATCCATCATTGCCCCCTGCACCCGGGCGCGGCATACCCCCGAACGGCGATACTTGCCCGCCTCGCGAGCGCCGCGCTCAGGGCTTGACGCAAGAGATCTTGGCCCGCACCGGGCCCGCCGGATTCGCTTCGCCCGCGGTGTTCGGCGCGTTGTCGCGACGGTTGCCGTCGGAGTTGGTGACGCACAGGCGGCCGTCCGGGAGCAGCACCGGGCTGGTCGGGAACTCCAGCGGCCCGCCGTTGCGCAGCTTCGACGTCGCGTCGGCCGGGTTGCGGAAGTACTCGACGACCCGGCCGTCGCGGCGGGCCAGCACGATCGCGTTGCGCTCGTTCGCCGCCGTCCAGACGTTGCCCGCGCGGTCGAGGACGATCCCGTCGGCGCCCTCCAGGTACGGGTGCTGCACGTCGACGTCGTCCAGGCACAGCGTGTCCGCCGGGAACGCGCTGTCGCAGCCGGTCGACGCGCGGGGGCGGCCGCCGCGGTCCATCGGCACGCGCCACAGCGCGCCTCGGGCCGTGTCCGCGATCAGCAGCGTGCCGTCCGCGGTGAAGGCCAGGCCGTTCGCGACGATGTGCTGCGAGCCCGCCGTGTCCGCCGCGGTCCTTCCGCTCGGCGTGATCGTGACCGAGCCGGGCGGCAGGCCCCGCACGTCCCGGCCGATTCCACCGGGGATGACGTCGCTGACCATGGGCTGCACGCGGAACTGTTCGAGCGCGACGCCGTCCGCACCCGCCCGCCAGACGCGGCCCTGGCCGGTGCCGCCGTCGGAGATCCACAGTGCGCCCGACCGGTCGAACGCCAGGCCGTTCGCGCCCGGGACGCCGCTCGCGAACACCGTCGCCGCCGGCGGGTTCGCCGCGTCCGGCACGAACGACACCACGGTGTCGGCGTTCGCGACGTACAGCCGGCCGCGGCGGTCGAACGTGAGCCCGGTGGGGTTGCACGGCGCCGGGATCGTGCCGACGACCGCCGCCGGTCCGCCGGTGGCCGCGACCCGGTAGACCGGGCAGGGATCGGCGCCGCGCGCCGGGGTGTAGAGGTTGCCGCGGCCGTCGGTGGTCAAGCCTTCGAGGCCGAGGGGTGACGCGAACACCGTCTCGAACACGGCGGGGTGCCGCGACGGCGAGACTTCACCGGCGGAAGCGCCGGACAACAGCCCCGCGGACAGCACGGCGGTCAGAGCGAGGACGACGGTTCGGCGCATGCGGGCCTCCGTTTTGTCGGATTTCCTGCCTACGCCGTGACGTCCGGGCGGTCAAGGCCAGAGACGCTCGCGGACCCAGTCACCCTCGGCCTTGCGGTACCGCAGCCGCACGTGCCGACGGTCGTGGCTCGCTTGCCAGAACTCGACCTCGTCCGGGTCGACGAGGTAGCGCGTCCACGTTTCCGGGGCCGTGTCCGGGTTTTCCGAGACCCAGCGTTCCGCTTCCGCGGCCGCCGCGTCGAGGTCCGCCGGGTCGTGCAGCACCTGGGACTGGTGCCCGATGAACGCCTCGACGCGCGAAGCCGGCGGCCGGGCCAGGAAGTCCGCCGCGGACACCTCGGGCGCCGCGGGGGAGACCGGGCCGCGCAGCCGGACCTGACGGCCGCGTCCGGGCCAGAAGAACGTCAGCGCGGCGCGGGGGTCCTTGCGCAGCTGCGACCCCTTCGGGCTTTCCGAGCTGGTCGCGACCGCCCAGCCGGCCGGGCCGACGTCCTTGAGGATCACCACCCGCGCGTCCGGCGCGCCATCGGCGTCCACTGTGGACAGTGTGACGGCGTGCGGGGCCAGCACGTGCTCGCCGGCTTCGGTCAGCCACTCGACGAAGAGCGTCTGCGGGTCCGCCGCCGCCGTTTCCGGTGTGAACACGGGAAGTTCTTCGGGGAACGAGGGCCATCCGCGCAACGCGACCATGTCAGTAACCGTACGGCTGCTGCCCCGGCGGCGGGTAGCCGGGCGCCTGCGGTCCGGCGGCCGGCGGGGGCGGCACCGGCGGCGCGGCCATCGGTGGCTGGACCTGCGCCTGCTGCCACTGCACCTGCTGATAGGCCTCGGCGGGTGGCGGGAAGCAGAACGTCAGCTTGGCGCGGATCGCGCCGTGCATCGCCGCGCCCCACATCTTCCCGCCGGTGAACGCGTACGTCTGCCCGGCCGTGAGGTCCACGGCGACCATCCGCGTCTCGCCGCCGAACTGGTTGCCCGACTTCGCCGACGCGGCCTGCGCGGCGTCCGGATACACGTGCGGCGCGACGAGCCCGGCGATGACGACCGAACCCGCGGTCCAGCCCATGGTGCCGACCATGTTGGCGCGCGCGTACTGCGTGGCACGGCCGGTGAAGTCGTACAACGCGGCGGCGCTGACCTCGGGGACGGCCGCCGCGATGACGCAGTAGTTCATCGTCGAGAGCATCACCGACTCGGCGAACAACCCGACGGGGCAGAGCGCGGGCCCGATCTGCACGGACCCGAAGTTGCCGCCGGACCGCTGGATGCGCTCGGCCACCACGCCGAGGTACTGCTCGGGGGTAAGCACGACGCCATCGTCGCACGCCCGGCTGTCACGCCGAGTTCAGCCAGCGGTTTTCACACATGCTTCATGGTTGACTGTGCGCGCTATGCGACGACTCGTACTTCTCGCGCCCGCCGTGGTGCTGCTGGCCGGCTGCGGCCCCTCCATCGTGTCCGGTACCGCGACCCCCAGCCCGCCGTCGGTGTCCGCCGGCACGGCCGCGGGGTCGGAGCTGCCACCGGATCCCGAGCCGGCCGAGACCGGTGACTGTCCGTACCTCGACAGCGAGTTCGTGGCCGACTCGAACGGGCAGCACGTGTCGAAGGTGCGGGTGTCCGCGGACAAGCCGCACCCGGCGTGCTTCTTCTACCGCCCGGACGGGAAGATCCAGCTCACCGTCCGGGTGTACGTCGGGGACGCGAAGACGGCGACCGCGCTGGTCAACAAGGTGGCGCCGGTCGATTCGTCCAACCCGGCGAGCGATCCGACCGGCTGGAAGGGCGGCTACGAATCGACCGATGACGGGGCCGTCTACGCGGTCTCGAAGGGGTCCGCGGCGGTCATCGCGACCACCAACCAGAAGCAAAGCGTAAAGGCACGCACAGTGGTCAAGAAGGCTATCGCCGCTCTGAAGCTCTAGGTAGCGGGCTCCACACGGGTGAGTGATGTTGATCTTGTATTACCCTGTGCGTCACGCGCAGGCTTCGTGGACTCGCGCACCGCAGCCATCGGGGGATCCCCACCCCCGGGGGCCGGGCACAAAATCTGCAACGACAAAGGACTAGATTCGTGGCTGACACCCTCAAGGACATCCTGCTCGACTCCGGCCGTCGTCCGGCCGTCGTGAGCGACTTCGAAACCCTCGTCGACGCCGAGGTCTCGGACAAGGGCGGCGTTTCGGGTGCCGTCGTCAAGACCGGCTTCGCCGCGGTCAAGAAGATCAAGCCGGGCATCATCCCCTCGGCCGTCGACACCCTGCTGCCGGACTTCGCCTCCGCGCTCGAGCCGTTCTACGGCGACTACCGCGCCAAGGGTGGCAACGACTTCGGCGCCTACCTGACCAGCCGCTCGGACGAGGCTTCCGACGCGCTGCTGAGCGTCACCGACTCGCGCGCCGAGCGCAGCAGCCGCGACAGCATCAAGAAGGTCTACGGCAAGCTGCGCCCGAACGGCAAGAAGAACGTCGAGGAGGCGCTGCCCCGCCTCGGCCAGCTGATCGACAAGCACGCCGCTGCCGTCTGATCGGACTCCAGGCACCACTGAAGAGGCCCCCGGGTGCACGCCCGGGGGCCTCTTCGTGTGCCGCTCAGTTCTTCTTCTCGGCGGGCGCCGGGGACGGCGCCTTGCCGTTCGCCTGCGGGCTCGGCTTCGCCGCTTCGGCGGGCTTCGGCGCGGGCGGGGTGGCCTTCGGCGGCGCGGGCGCGACCGGCGGCTCCTGCTTCGACCGGAGCACGTAGGCGGCACCGGCGCCGACCACGACCAGGCCGAGCAGCCACGGCCAGCGACGACGGCTGCGGGTGCCCTTGGCAGCAGCCTTCGCCTCGACCACGGCAGCGGCGAAGTCCTTCTTGGCGGACTTGAAGTCCTTCTTGCCGCGGCGCTTCGACTCGCCGGCCGCCTTCGCGGCCTTGATGGCGGCCTTCTTGGCCTTGCGACCCGGCTTGCGCAGCTCGGACAGGCGGGAGAGAGCCTCCTGGCGAGCGGCCTTCGAGCTCTTCTTGAGCTCCTTGCGGGTGAGCTCGGTCTTCTTCGCGAGCTGCTTCTGCGCGCGCCGGCCGTGCTTGACGCCCTCGGAGACGAGTTTGTCGGCGGTCTCGGCGGCCTGGGCTGTCGCCCGGGACATGGACTTCACCTCATCATTCGTTTTGACACTGCTCTGTTACCCGTAACCTATCGTGCCCCTTTTCGCCGCCGCCCGCTGCAGATGGCACGATGAACCTGTGAAAGCGACGCTGCACACCAACCAGGGTGACATCAACCTGAACCTCCTCCCCGACCACGCGCCGAAGACGGTCGCGAACTTCGTCGGGCTCGCGGAAGGCACCAAGGAGTACACCCAGCCGAACGCGGCGGGCACGAACTCCGGCCCCTTCTACGACGGTTCGATCTTCCACCGGGTCATCGACGGCTTCATGCTGCAGGGCGGCGACCCGACCGGCACGGGCCGCGGCGGTCCCGGCTACAAGTTCGGCGACGAGTTCCACCCGGAGCTGCAGTTCAGCAAGCCGTACCTGCTGGCCATGGCCAACGCGGGACCCGGCACGAACGGCTCGCAGTTCTTCATCACCGTCGCGCCGACGACCCACCTGAACTTCAAGCACACGATCTTCGGCGAGGTGGCCGACCAGGAGTCGCGCAACGTCGTCGACGCGATCGGCCGCACCTCGACCGGCCCGGCGGACCGTCCGCTGACCGACGTCGTCATCGAGAAGGTCACGATCGACCACGAGGGCTGAACCGGTCAGGTTTCGGTAGGTTGGTTCTCATCGTGAACCAACCGCCGAACCCCGCCGCGCAACCCCAGGCCGCCCTTCCCGGGTGCTGGTGGCACCCGAACCGCCCGACCGGGCTGAGCTGTTCCCGGTGCGGGCGTCCGGCGTGCCCGGATTGCCTCCGCGAAGCCCCCGTCGGCTTCCACTGCACCGACTGCGTCCACAGCGGCGCGCAGCAGCAGCGCCGCCAGCAACGCGGCTACCAGGAAGCCGGGTTCGGCCAGCGCACCGTCTTCGGTGCGCGGCTGTCCCAGTCGGTGCTCGTCACCCAGGCCATCCTCGCCGTGAACGTCCTGGTCTTCCTGATCACGGTCGTCCAGGCGGGCAGCCTCAACGACAACGAACTGTCATCGCTCTTCCAGTACGGCACCCTCTACGGCGACGCGACGCTCGGCCACAACGAGTGGTGGCGCGTCCTGACCAGCGGGTTCCTGCACTTCGGACCTATCCACATCGCGGTCAACATGTTCTCGCTGTGGATGATGGGCCGGTCGCTGGAGCAGGTCACCGGCCGCGGCCGGTACCTCGCGCTCTACTTCGTCTCCATGCTCGGCGCGTCGGCGGCGGTGCTGCTGTTCGGCGACCCCGCCGGGTTCCCGGGCACGGCCGGCGCGTCCGGCGCGCTGTTCGGCCTGATGGGCGCCTACGCGGTCACCGTGCTGAAGCTGCGCCTGAACCCCACCGGCCTGGTCATCACGCTCGCGCTGAACGCCTTCATCACCTTCGGCATCCCGGGCATCTCGATCTGGGCGCACGCCGGCGGCCTGGTGACGGGGGCGCTGCTCACCGTCGCGCTGCTCTACGCGCCGCAGGTCAACCAGGCGCGCTACCAAGCGATCGGCATCGCGATCATCGCCGTCGCGATCATCGGCCTGATCGTCTACAAGGGCTCGCAGTTCCCGCCCGAAACCTGCCAGTTCATCCAGTACCGGCAGGGCCCGTACTACACCTGCGGTTAGCCGCGCGCCCGCAGCGTGCTGAGCACGTCCAGGACGTCACGGGGGTCCTCGCCGAGGTCGAGCCACCCGAAGACGTACAGCTCGTCTTCGTGCTCGACCTCGAGCGTGACGCCGTCGCGGCCCAGCCGGCGGGTGGTGCGCAGCCGCGTGCGGGTCTGCGCCCAGGGCAGCCGGTGCGTGCCGCTCAGCGTCCTGGCCACCAAGCCCTCGGCGTCGGCGGCCAGCCGGGGCCGGACGAGCGTCGAGTGGGCGGCGAACGCGCCGGCGGCCAGCGTGGCCAGTGCGAACAGCACCAGGCCGCCGCGGTCGCCGGTCACCACGTCGGCCACGACACCGACCAGCAGCAGCGCGGTGACCGCCCAGGCCGATACCACAAGCGCCTGCCGCGGTGCCCACGAGGTGGGGTAGTTATCCACAGGGGTTATCCACACTGGGGATGAGTCACACCGGTGTAATTCGGCGTCAAGCCGCCATTCGGAGTAATAATCAGCGCCAGCGCATAGTCATGAGAAGACCGGCGATCATCAGCGCGAACCCGCCGGCGAAGTTCCAGTTGCCCAGGTCGGCCATCCACGAGATCTTGTCCCCGGCGATGTAGTTCACCAGCAGCCAGATCAGGCCCACGAGCATCAGCCCGAACATCGGGATCTTCCAGGCGAGACCGGTGGGACCGGCTGCCCGCACCTTCACCGGCGTGCGCCGGTCGGCAGGCGGGGTGTAAGCCGTCTTCTTGCGGACCTTGGACTTGGGCATCTGTTCCTCGCGGTGCTGTTCGGGCTGGTCGGTGGCGATGACCCGCTCGGGGTGCGCAACCAGCGCCACGTGCACACGTTAACGTAAACGACCGCAGGAAAGCAGCGGCCGGGAGTGGTTGGATTTCCCGTACCGTGACGTCGGGGTCACCAAGTGTCGGACGCGGCTTGAGAGGAGCTTGCGTGACTACGCGCGAAGGACCGGATGACGACCGGCGCAGACACCCCGGGCAACGGCCGGTTCCCCAGCGCCGTCCCGCCACGCCCCCACGCGGCCAGATGCCGCCCCGCCAGCCCCCCGGGCAGCCTCCGCGGCGCCCGCAGGGGCCGCCGCCCCGCCGCTACACCAGCCCCGCGCCGCCGCCGGGCTCGGCCGAGGAGACGGTCGTGTTCGCCCCGGTCGGCAAGGGTGGCACCGCGACCGCCGAGAAGCCGCCCCCCGCGCCGCTGGGCAAGGGTGGCGTCGCGATCCGGACCGCCGGCGAAGTCCTCATCACGCTGGGCCTGGTCGTGCTGCTGTTCATGGTCTACGAGCTGTACGTGACCGACCTGTTCTCGGCGGGCAAGCAGTCCGAGGCGAGCGACCAGCTCGACGGCGAGTGGGCGCACGACCGCACGCTGCACCCCGAGCTGATCGACGGCAAGGCGTTCGCCCGCATCCACATCCCGACGTTCGGCGTCGACTACAACTTCACGATCCAGGAGGGCACCGACGACGCCTCCCTGGAGGTCGGGCCCGGTCACTACAAGGGCACTTCGCTGCCCGGCGAGCCCGGCAACTTCGCCGTCGCCGGCCACCGCGTCGGCAAGGGCGCGCCGTTCAACGACCTGGACAACCTGTCGTCCTGTGACCAGATCGTGATCGAAACCTCGACCGACTTCTACATCTACAAGGTCCTGCCCTACGACGACGAGATCGAGAACTGGGCGGGCGGCAAGGGCGCCGACCCGAAGTGCAAGGGCGTCTCGACCCTGCGCGACCCCGGCGCCGAAGACGGCGGCGCGTACGACGAGACGTTCGGCCGCAAGGTCGTGCTGCCCAGCCAGGGCACCGCGGTGAACCCGGTCCCGTACAAGAGCGCCGAGACGCTGCCGAAGGCCCAGCAGGCCGCGCTGCTCACGCTCACCACGTGCCACCCCCAGTTCTCCGCCCAGCAACGGCTCATCATCACGTCGGTGCTGACCCAGCAGGTGCCGAAGAACCAGGTCAAGGACTACGGCGACCTGCTCTCGAAGATCGGGGAGGCCTGATGTACGCCTGGCTCTGGCGGAAGTTCCCCGGCCCGTTCGCGGTGAAGCTGACGATCGCGGTGGTCCTCGCCCTCGGCGTCGTGGCGCTGCTGATGTTCGTGGTGTTCCCGTGGCTGGAGCCGCGCCTGTGGTTCAACGAGGTCGCGGTCAACTGAGCCGGAACCCACCGGGAGCCGGGCTCGGACTCACCGTGCCGGAGGCCGTCGCGCTGGTCCGGCTGCGGCGGTCGCCGTGGGCGCTGCACAACGAGTTGTTCGTGCGGTACCTCGAGAGCGGGCTGCCGACCGCGCGCCTGCTGGTCGGGCTCGGGCCTTGAGGTTCGGGGCTTTCCTGGTCAGCGGCCGCTTCCCCGGGCAATCCGACGGCGACGTCCTCCGCCGGTCCGTCCGCGCCGCCGAGCTGGCCGAAGAGGCCGGCTTCGATGACGTCTGGTTCGCCGAACACCACTTCGTGCCGTACGGCGTGTGCCCGTCCGCCATCACGCTCGCCGCGCACGTGCTCGGCCGGACGTCGCGGATCGGGGTCGGGACCGCCGTCAGCGTCCTGTCGACCGCGCATCCCGTTGCCCTGGCCGAGCAGTGGGCGATGCTCGACGCCGTCTCCGGGGGGCGGCTGAGGCTCGGTGTCGGGCGTGGTGGGCCGTGGCAGGACCTCGAGGTCTTCGGTACCGGCCTGGACCGCTACGAGACCGGCTTCGAGGAAACCCTCGACGTCCTCCTGAACGCCACCACCGGGCGGGTGCACGCCCGGGGCCGCCACTTCGCCTTCCGCGAGGTGCCCGTCGTGCCCACTCCGGAACGGCGGCCGGACGTCGTCGTGGCTTGTGGCGGGCCCGCGTCGGACGCCGTGCGGCTGGCCGCCGAACGGAACCTGCCGATGCTGCTCGGCCTGCACGCCGACGACGAGGACAAAGCGAAAACCGTCAAGGCTTACGGGAAGCCCGCGGACCACGTCTCGACCGTGCTCTGCCAGGTGGGCGACGCCGACGTCGTGCGCCGGGCACTCCCGGCCTGGCTGAAGGATGGGCTCGGCGCGCACGTCACGCTCGACGGGCGGCCCGGGCCCGCGCGGGATCCGGGGGAGTACACCGAACGGCTCTGCGCGATCCACCCCGTCGGCGACACGGCCCACTGCGTCCGGACGCTGGAAACGAGCCTCCGGCGCACCGGCGTCTCCCACGTGCTGATGCTTGTGGAGGCGTCGGGCACGCCGGAGGGCACGTACGCGAACATCGCGCGGATCGGCACCGAGGTGCTGCCCGCGCTGCGGGCTAGCAGTCCCGCAGCTCCGGGCTCTGGTTGAGCAGCTGGCCGCGCGGCGAGACGAACGCGCGGTAGCGGTCGCCGTCCAGCTCGGAGTTCTTGAACACCGCGACCCGGTGGCAGTTCTGGAAGGCCAGCTTGACGCCGAAGTGGCGCTCGAGGCCGCCGCGGATCGCGTCCGAGGCCAGGGCTCGCAGCAGCTGGCCGCGGGCGGCTTCGCTCGGTGGCGGCGTCTCGTTGTCGGCGAAACCGTCCGCCGCGCCCTCGGCGTCGGCGATGACGCCGGTGATGACCTCCCAGGCGTACGGCAGGGATTCCTTGACGCACGTGACGAACTCGGCGTCGGAGACCTCCCCGCGCTCGGCCTTCTCCAGCAGCGCGGGTGACACGTCCAGGGACATCGAACCTCCAGTTTGAGCAGGGCCACTTCCCTGGCTACCGGCCGCGTGGCCCCGCCACAAGAGAAAACGATGATCATCACCAATATGGCGGAAGGCGGCTCACTCCCAGCGGAAGAGCTTCGCCGCCAACGCCGTTCCGATCACCGCGAAGCCGGCGAGCACGACCAGCTGCAGCGGCTGCACGCCGGCCCCGACCCAGGCGTCCTGCAGCGGCTGCGTGCCCGGCGGGACGTAGTCGCCGATCCGCCGCAGGACCTCCGGCAGCAGCGCCCGCGGCAGGTAGACGCCGCCGAAGAACATCGTCGGGATGAACGCGATCAGCGCGAACCCGCCCGCGGCCTTGGCCGTCCGGGCGACCGCCGCCGCCAGCAGGCCGAACGAAAACATCGAGACCGTGCCGAGCAGCAGCGTCACCAGGAACAGCAGCGGGTGCTTCGGCATCGGGACGTCGTAGGCCGCGTGCGCCACGCCCAGCGTCAGGCCGATGCCCGCCAGCGCGACGACGACGTGGATCAGCAGCTGCGCGCCCAGCAGGTTCGCCGGGTGCACCGGCGTCGTCGCCAGCCGGCGCAGCACGCCCTGCTCGCGGTAGGTGGCGACGGCGCCCGGGATCGACTGCAGCGCCAGCATCGCGAGACTGATGACGATCACCGACGGCACCCAGGCGTCGATGAACCGGAAGCCACCCGCCGCCGGGCTGGGCTCCGTCATCCCGGGGATGGCGCCCACCGCCAGCAGCACCGCGGCCGGCAGCAGGATGCCCGCGATGCCCATGAACGGCGTGCGGAGGAAGAGTTTCGCTTCGGTGGTGGTGATCTTGGCGAAGGTGGTCACCGGGTGCTCCTCGTGAGCGAGACGAACGCGTCGTCCAAAGTGGAGGCTCCGGCCGCGGCGCGGAGCTCGGTCGGGGTGCCGGTCGCGACCACGCGCCCGGCGTCGAAGATCGCGACGCGGTCGCAGAGCCGCTCGGCCTCGTCCATGAAGTGCGTGACCAGCAGGACGGTGACGCCGGCGGCGCGCACACCCTCGACCAGCCGCCACGTTTCGCGGCGGGCGTGCGGGTCGAGCCCGGTGGTCAGCTCGTCCAGGATGGCCAGCTCGGGGTTGCCCACCAGCGCGAGCGCGATCGACACCCGTTGCTTCTGGCCGCCGGAGAGCTTCCCGAAGCAGCTGCGCTGGTGGTCGCGCAGGTCGAGCCGGTCGAGCAGGACGTCGACGTCGGCCGGGTCCGGGTAGAAGGCCGCGAACAGCTCCAGCGCCTCCCGCACCCGCAGCTTCGCGGGCAGCCGGCTCTCCTGCAGCTGGACGCCGACCCGGCGGGTCAGCGCGGCGCGGTCGGCCGCGGGGTCGAGGCCGAGCACGGAGATCGTTCCGCCGTCGGCCTGGCGGAGGCCCTGCAGGCATTCGACCGTGGTGGTCTTCCCGGCGCCGTTCGTGCCGAGGATGCCGAAGATTTCGCCGCGCTCGACGGTGAAGGAAACGCCGTCGACCGCGACCCGGGAGCCGTAGCTCTTGCGGAGATCGGTGACTTCGATGAGGGGCATGGTGACCAAGCTACGAAGGTTCGGCGCCGCGCAGAATGACGCTGAATCCCCAGCTCAAGTAGGGTTTTGCTGACGCCGGGGTGGGGCTGGGCCCACCCCCTTCGTGGGGCTCAGGGCACTGCGCGGGAGCGGGCGGTTCGGCGAAGATCGCGGGGGAAGGAGGTGCCGGATGACGTACTTGCGTGCGCTGGGCCGGGCCTGCGCGCTGGCCGCGTTCGCCTTCCTCAGCTGGTTCGACGTGCTGGTCGAGCTGATCGCGTTCGCGCTGCTGTGCGTCGGGCTGGTCTTCTTCCTCGGCCCGGCGGTCGAATGGACGCGGCACCGGTCGGCGACCGCGCGGACACTGGCCGCGCACTGGTGCGACGTCGAGATCGCGGCGCCGTACCAGCCCGAGCCGCCGGAACCGGCGCGGGAACGCGACGGCTGGTACCGCGACGGCAACACGCTCTACAAGCGGGCGTTCTGGGTCCGCTGGCAGCACCGGCTCACGTGGGCGCTCGAGGACCCGGCGGCGGGGCGCGAGTTCACGTGGCAGCTGCTGAACCCGCTGTGCACGCTGGCGCTGCCGGTCGCCGTGCTGCTCGGTGGACCGGCGGTGCTGCGCGGCTACGGCCGGTGGACGCGCTGGTGGATCGGCGCCCGCCCGCCCGCGAAACCGCACCGCGCCTGGCTGCACCAGCACCTCGAATCGCTGGGGCACCAGTGCGGCATCCTCGCGCTTTCCCTGGTGCAGCTGGTCTTCTCGGTGTGGCAGCTGATCGTCATCGCCGGCGTCCTGCCGCTGGCGACGCCCGTCGTGCTGTGGGGCCGGACCATCACGGACACCCTGCGCCGCGAGGCCGGAAACTGGACCGGCGTGCGGATCGGAAAGCCGTACCTGCCGCCGCCCGGCCTGCCGGTGCCCCGCCCGGACGGCCTCTACCAGGTCGGCAAGCAGCTGTACGAGGAGCCGTTCTGGCCGGTCCAGCACGCGCGGCGGCGGTGGGTCCTCGGCGACCGCGCCACCTGGCGCGACTTCATCGGGAGCGGCCTGATCCCGCTGGTGTCGCTGGCGCTGACCCTGCCGGTGGTGGCGCTGCTCGGCTGGGGGGCCTTCGGCCTGCTGACGCTGTGGGTGTGGCGGCCGTTCGTGACGTCACCGGTCCGGTGGTTCCCGCTGCCCGAGGTGTCGACGCACCTCGGCGCGGCCGCGCAGACGCCGCTCGCGCTGGTGCTGCTCGCCCTCGGCCTGGCCCCGACGACGTGGCTGGCCCGGCAGCAGGCCCGGTTCGCGCGGGTCTGGCTGGGGCCGACCGAGGCGTCCCGGCTCGCCCACCGCGTCGAACGGCTGAAGCAGACGCGCACGGACGTAACGGTCACGCAGGCGGCGGAGCTGCGGCGGATCGAACGCGACCTGCACGACGGGATCCAGTCGCGGCTGGTGGCGATGGGGATGAAGCTCGGCGCGGTCGAGGCGCTGGTGGACACCGACCCGGCGGCGGCGAAGCGGCTCGCGGCCGAGCTGCGCGCGTCGTCGTCGGAGGCGCTCACCGAGCTGCGGGTGCTGATCCGCGGCATCCACCCGCCGGTGCTGTCCGAGCGCGGGCTCCTGGACGCCGTGCGCGCGCTGGCCATGGACAGCCCGCTGAAGGCGCAGGTCACGGGCTCGCTGCCGGGGCGCATCGAGGAGCCGGTGGAGGCGTGTACGTACTTCGCGGTGTCGGAGCTGCTGGGCAACGCGGCGAAGCACGGCGCGGGACGCGTGACGATCGACGTCGGGTTCGCCGACGACGAGCTGACGGTCGTGGTGACCGACGACGGCCCGGGCGGCGCTGTTCCGGCCCGCGGTTCGGGACTGCGCGGAATCGAGCGCCGGCTCGGCGGCTTCGACGGTAGGTTGACCCTGACCAGCCCGATCGGCGGGCCGACCAGGGCGACCGTGGAGATCCCGTGCCAGATCGACCCCGCACCGTTGTCGCCGAAGACCAGTACCTCCTCCGAGACGGCTTGACGCATCTCTTGGCAGCACACGGCTTCGACGTCGTCGCGGCGGTCGGCAGTGGTCCGGAACTGGCGGCGGCCCTGCGGACGCACAAACCCGATGTGTCCATTGTGGACGTCCGAATGCCCCCGACGAACACGGACGAAGGCCTGCAGGTGTCGCTGGCGGCCCGCCGGGAGTTCCCGGGGCTGCCGATCCTGGTGCTGTCCCAGCACGTCGAGCAGCTGTACGCCCGCGAGCTGCTGGCCGACGGCACGGGCGCGATCGGCTACCTGCTGAAGGACCGGGTGTTCAATGCCGACCAGTTCATCGACGCCGTCCGCCGCGTGGCCGCCGGCGGCACGGTGATGGACCCCGAGGTGATCGCGAAACTGGTGGCGGGCAACGCTTCCGACCCACTGGCGGCGTTGACGCCCCGGGAGCGCGAGGTGCTGGAGCTGATGGCGGAGGGCTGTTCGAACGCGGCGATCGCCGGACGGCTGCACTTCAGCGAAGGCGCGGTCGGCAAGCACACGGCCAACATCTTCCAGAAGCTCGGCATCTCGGCCTCGGACGACACGAACCGCCGCGTGCTCGCCGTGCTGGCGTACCTCGGTGCCGGTTAGCCGCGCGAAACCCGCGTCATCTCTTCGCGCTCGACGACCTTGATCCGCTCGCGGCCGGCCGCCAGGCCGAGCGACTTCTCGTGCGCGTCGAGCTTGCCCCAGCCTTCCCAGGTCGTGAACGGGATTCCGCGGGCCGCCAGGAAGTCGAGGATCGCGTCCGGGGACGCGTACTTCGGGGCGGAGAGGGTGTCCGCGTCCGACAGCAGGCTCGCGATCGTCTCCGCCGCGTCGCCCTTCGTGTGGCCGATGAGGCCGACCGGGCCGCGCTTGATCCAGCCGGTCACGTACACGCCCGGGAGCTGGTTCTCGTCCAGGTCCAGCACGCGGCCCGCCTGGTTCGGCACGACGCCGGCCGCGTGGTCGAACGGCAGTTCCGGCAGGTGCGACGACAGGTACCCGACCGCGCGGTACACCGCCTGGACGTCCCAGTCGTGGAACTCGCCGGTGCCGCGCACGGTCCCGTCGCCGGTCAGCTCGGTGCGCTCGGTCCGCAGGCCCACGACCCGGCCGTCCTCGCCGAGCACCTCCGACGGCGAGTGGAAGAAGTGCAGGTGCAGCCGCCGCTGCCGGGTGCCCGGCTCGCGGATCGCCCACTCCTGCAACGTCTTCACGACCATGTCGATCTGCTTCGACGCCCGCAGCGCCGCGATGCTGCCGTCGTCGAACTCGATGTCCTCCGGGGCCACGATGACCTCGACGTTCGGCGAGTGGTCCAGCTCGCGCAGCTCCAGCGGCGTGAACTTCGCCTGCGCCGGGCCGCGGCGGCCGAAGACGTGCACGTCGGTGATCGGGCTGGTG
The DNA here is from genome assembly GCF_040629235.1 of Amycolatopsis sp. NPDC005961. Taxonomy (NCBI): domain Bacteria; kingdom Bacillati; phylum Actinomycetota; class Actinomycetes; order Pseudonocardiales; family Pseudonocardiaceae; genus Amycolatopsis; species Amycolatopsis sp. NPDC005961. The sequence goes on from NZ_JBEXVF010000008.1 coordinate 121,843, forward strand.
CGCAGTCCCTGGTAGACGTTCTCCGGGATGTCCGTGGTCAGCAGCTCGTCGGCCGTCTTCGCCAGGATCCGGGCGACGTCCAGCGCGACGTTGCCGACGCCGAGGACCGCGACCGAAGACGCGGTCAGCGGCCAGGTGCGCGGCACGTCCGGGTGGCCGTCGTACCAGGACACGAAGTCCGCGGCGCCGTGGCTGCCGTCCAGGTCGATGCCCGGGATGTCGAGCTCGCGGTCGGCGGACGCGCCGGTCGAGAAGATCACCGCGTCGTAGAACTCGCGCAGCTCGTCGAGCTTGATGTCGGTGCCGTAGTCGATGTTGCCCAGCAGGCGGATGTTCGGCTTGTCGAGCACCTTGTGCAGCGCCGTCACGATGCCCTTGATGCGCGGGTGGTCGGGCGCGACGCCGTAGCGGATCAGCCCGAACGGCGCGGGCATGCGTTCGAACAGGTCGATCGTGACGTCGGCGTCGGACTTGTCCAGGATGTCGGCGGCGTAGATGCCGGCAGGACCAGCGCCCACCACGGCTACACGAAGAGTTCGGCTCACACCCTCCACGGTAAGTTAGGGTCACCTAACTAGAAATGTGATTTACCGTACGGTCCACTGGTTGGGAGCCGGTAGGCTCGGCGGCATGCGCGTTCTCGTCGTCGACAACTACGACAGCTTCGTCTACAACCTGGTCCAATACCTGGCCCAGCTCGGCGCCGACTGCACGGTCTGGCGCAACGACGTCGTGGACCTCGACCGCGTGCCCGAATTCGACGCCGTGCTCGTCTCGCCCGGCCCGGGCACACCTGAACGCGCTGGTCAGAGCATGGACGTCATCCGCAAGTGCGCCGAGACCCGCACCCCGATGCTCGGGGTCTGCCTCGGCCACCAGGCGCTCGGCGTCGTCTACGGCGCGACCGTCGACCGCGCGCCCGAGCTGCTCCACGGCAAGACGAGCCAGGTCCGCCACATCGGCGTCGGCGTCCTGAAGGACCTGCCCGAGGAGTTCACGGCCACCCGGTACCACTCCTTGACCGTGGTGCCCGACACCATCCCGGCCGACGTCTTCGAGGTGACCGGCCGCACGGAGTCCGGCATCGTGATGGGCATGCGCCACCGCGAGCTGCCGCTGGAAGGCGTCCAGTTCCACCCCGAGTCGGTGCTCACCGAGGGCGGTCACCGGATGCTGGCCAACTGGATGGCCGCGGCGGGCCACCCCGTCGACCCGGCCCGCGTCGACGAGCTCGAGCGGGCGACCAAGGCGCTCCAGAAGGCCGCTGTTGCGTGATCCGGCTCGAGGGAGTCGGCAAGCGTTACGGGCGCGGTGACTTCGTCCTCCATGACGTCGACCTGAGCATCGAGCCCGGGCACGTCGTCGGCGTCCTCGGCAGCAACGGTTCCGGCAAGTCGACGCTGCTGCGGATCATGGCCGGCGTCTCGCACGCGACCACCGGCGTGGTGACGGGAAGCCCGCGGATCGGCTACCTGCCGGACCGCTTCCCGGCCGGCCAGCACATGGGCGCGCGGGCGTACCTGCGGCACATGGCGCGCATCCGCGGGCTCGCCGACCTCTCGGTGATCGACCCGCTGCTCGAGCGGCTCGCGCTGGTCGGCGGCCCGACCGCGCCGCTGCGCACGCTGTCCAAGGGCAACGCGCAGAAGGTCGGGCTCGCGCAGGCCGTGATGGTGCGGCCGGACCTGCTGATCCTCGACGAGCCGTGGTCCGGGCTCGACGTCGGGACGCACGCCATCCTCGGCGAGGTCGTCGCCGAGACGCGGGCGCGCGGCGCGAGCGTCGTGTTCACCGACCACCGGCCGCAGGTGGTGCACGACCACGCCGACGTCGTCCACCTCATGAACGAGGGCCGGCTCACGGCGGAGAGCGCCGAGCCGACGACGCGGATCGTGCTGCGCGGCCACGGGACCGAATGGGCGGACGAGCCCGGCGTGCGCCACGCGGTCGTCGAGGGTGCGCACCTCGTGCTGACGGTCGAGGTCGCGTCGGTGGACGCCGTGCTGCTGCGGGCGTTGAAGGACGGCTGGTCGGTGCGGGAGGTGGCGCCGTGCTCGCCCTGACCCGCTATTACCTGGCCCTGCTCGGCCATTCCCAGCGGTACCTGCCGGCGCTGCTGGCCTACCTCGCGCTGTGCGTGATCCTCTACGCCGACCCGCACTCGCCACCGTTGCCGCTGTTCGGCGTGAGCGCCGGCGGGCTGCTCGTCGTCGCGTGCTGGCTGACGATCGCGCTGCTCGACATCGAGGACCCGGTGCAGCGGCTGGTCACGTTGAGCCACGCGCGGCAGTGGCGGCGGATGATCACCGGCGCGATCTTCACCGTGCTGATCTTTTCGGTGGTCCTCACCGTGATCACCGAGGCGTGGTCGGCGCTCAAGTCGCTGAAGGTCCAGCCGTCGGCGCTGGGCATCGGGCTGCTCGCGCACCTCGCGTGCGCGCTGCTGGGCATCGCGATCGCGCTGCCGTGCTCGCGGCTGCTCGTGCAGCGGGTCGGCTGGACGGTGCTCGCCGCCGTGGTCACGCTGATCGTCGTGCTGCTGGCGAAGATCCCGCTGGTCCACCCGCTGCTGCACGCCCTGACCGACGAGGAACCGGTCGCCGGTCCGCTCGTCCTGGCGGTGGTGACGTCGGTGGTGGTGCTGGCCGCGAGCTTCCTCGGCGTTTCGAAGCTCGTGCAGCGGCGTTCCTGAGTGCAATTTGCCATCTTCAATTTCCGGGCCAGGGTTCCGGCGGGTGCTCGAACACGACTAAGGTTCGGGTTCTCTCCGAATCTGGGCGAAGGGAGACCGGGTGACGGCTGGGATCGTCGCGATCACCGGGCCGGACTCCGACGGTGAGCTCCGGGACCTCGCCGCCTGGCTCCGCGGGGAAGACGAGCTACGCGGCCGTGTCCAGCTGTTCGACGCCGTCGTGGTCGGCGTGACCAGCAACTCCGCCGGCGTCTTCTGCCGGTCGCTGTTCGCCTGGCTGCGGCGCCGCCGCGAAGCCCCCGTCTCCCTGAAGGTCAAGCGCTCCGGCGCGGCCGAGGAACTGGAGCTCGACTGCGGTCCCGCGAGCGACGCGGAGCAGGTTCTCGGCGCCGTCCGGGGATTTCTCGACAAAGCCTGAAAGACGAAGAAGGCCCGCACGGCGAACCGTGCGGGCCTTCTTCGTGTGCCTCGGATCAGGGGCTGCCGGTGGGAGACGTCGGGAACAGCGGGCCGTTCGAAACCCCGACCGTCACGTTCTGGTCCTTGTCGATCTGCGTACCCGGCGAGGGGCTCTGCTTGGTGATCGTGCCCTCGGGCTTGGTGCTGGTCCGGTCGGACTGCTGCTTCAGGGTTTGGGTCCAGCCCATGCTTTCCAGCTTCGCCTGCGCGTCGTCGACCGTCATGCCGATCAGGCTCGGCATCTCGATCTTGTTGTCCGGCTGGCCCGACGACACGGTCAGCGTGATCTGGCTGCCGACCGGCACCGAACCACCGACCGGGATCTGCTGGATGACCTGGTCCTTCGGCTGGTCGGACTGCTGGTCCACCCGCTTCACGGTGAACCCGAGACCGGTGAGCGTGGAGTTGGCGTCGTTGAAGGACTTGCCGATCACGCTCGGGACCTGCTTCTGCTGCTTGCCCTTGCCGACCGAGATGGACACGCTCGAGCCCTGCTGGACATCGCTGTCCGCCTGGGGGGTCTGGCTGACGACCTTGTTCACGTCGTTCGGGTCGTCGACGTTGACTTCCTGCACCGACGGGCTCAGCGTCAGGCCGGCTTCCTTCAGCTTCGCTTCGGCCTCGTCATGGGTAAGTCCCTTGAGCTCCGGCACCTTCGTCGTGCCCGGCTTCTGGCCGATCGTGAGCGTGATCTGCGCCGCCGTGGCGACCGGCGTGCCCACGCCGGGGGCGATGTCGATGACCTGGTTGATCTGGTCGGCGGTGCAGGGCACGTTGCCGTTCGCGTCCGGGATCCCGCAGGGCACCAACTTGTTCGGCGCGAAGTTGTTGAGGCCCTTCTCGCGCAGGGTGTTCTTGGCCGCCACTTCCGACTGCCCCTTGACGTCCGGGATCGCCACCGTGGTGGCTTCCTCGCCGCCGCCCTTGAAGGAACCCGACAGCCACATGATCAGCAGCACCGCGCCCAGGACGAACACCGCGGCCAGCACACCGAGGATCGTCCGGCGACGGCGCTTGGCCTTCGGGTCTTCGTCGTCCGGGGCGTCGTACTCCTCGTAGCGCTGCGGCTGCCGCCGGTCGGAGTTCATCACCTGCGTGCGCTCGTCCTCGGACATCACCATCGGCGCCGCGGGGCGCTGACCCGAGAGCGTGCGCACCAGGTCCGAGCGCATCTCCGCCGCCGACTGGTAGCGGTTCGCCGGGCCCTTGGCCAGTGCCTTCAGCACGACCGCGTCCAGCTCGGGCGCCACCGCCGGGTTCACCGACGACGGCGGGCTCGGGTCTTCCCGGACGTGCTGGTAGGCGACCGCGACCGGGGAGTCCCCGGTGAACGGCGGCTCGCCGGTGATGAGCTCGTACAACACGCACCCGGCGGCGTAGACGTCGGAACGGGCGTCGACCGACTCACCGCGGGCCTGCTCCGGCGACAGGTACTGCGCCGTGCCGATCACCGCGGCGGTCTGGGTCATGGCGGACTGGCCGTCGTGCATCGCGCGCGCGATGCCGAAGTCCATCACCTTGACCGCGCCGTTCTTCGTGATCATCACGTTGGCCGGCTTGACGTCGCGGTGCACGATGCCGTGGCGGTGCGAGAAGTCGAGCGCCGCGCAGACGTCGGCCATGACCTCCATGGCCCGCTTCTGCGACATCGGGCCCTCGGTCTTGACGATGTCGCGCAGCGTCCGGCCTTCGACGTACTCCATGACGATGTACGGCAGCGGGCCGAACTCGGCGTTCGCCTCACCCGTGTCGTAGACCGCGACGATCGCCGGGTGGTTCAGCGCGGCGGCGTTCTGCGCCTCACGGCGGAAACGCTCCAGGAACTGCGGATCCCTGGCGAGGTCGGCACGGAGGATCTTGATCGCGACTTCGCGGCCCAGTCGCACGTCGTGGCCGTGATGGACCTCGGACATGCCTCCGTAGCCGAGCGTTTCGCCCAGCTCGTACCGGTTGGAGAGCAGTCTGGGTGTGCTCATCTCTGGGTGCCGTTCCATTCCGTCCAAGGTGCGGTCATGATGCCTTGCTGGCCATCGTCGGTCGTTCCGGAAGTGTCCGCCGGGTAAGCGCTCGAAGCGGGCGGCGCCTCCGCGGGCGGCTGTCTGCCCGGGACCACCTGGCTCGACGTCTGGCCGGTGTGCGGTGGCGAGCCCGAGCTGCCGATCATCTTGGCCACCAGGACGATGCCCGCCACCAGGACAACGAGCAGGATGGCGGCGAGGAGCGCCCACCAGCCCCACTGGGTCTTCTTCCGGGGCACCGGCACCATTGCCGGACGCATGACGGGCCGTGACGGCGGGCCGATGGCGACCATCGGGTTCACCGCCGGCGACGGCGGACCGACCGGCATGTGCTGCTGCTGCGGCGGAACCGGCTGGGAAATCGGCTGCTGCGGTTGCTGGACCGGCTGTTGCTGCTGCGGCGGTTGCTGCACCGGCTGCTGGCCGGTCGCGTACGCGGCGTTGACCAGCCCGGACGGCGTCGGCAGCGGCAGCCCGGCGCGGACCGCGGCGACGGCGGCCGCGAACTCGCCGCCGTTGTTGTAGCGCTGCCGCGGGTCCTTGACCAGTGTCGCCTCGATCACCGCGCGCGCGGCGGGCGGGACGTCCGGCGGCAGCGGCGGCGCGATGTCGCGGATGTGCATCATCGCGACCGTCACAGCGTTTTCGGACAGGAACGGCCGGTGCCCGGCGAGGCATTCGTAGCCGCACACCGCCAGCGAGTAGACGTCGGACGCCGGCTCGGCCGGGTGCCCGAGCGCCTGCTCCGGCGCGATGTAGTGCGCGGTGCCCATGACCATGCCGGAGCGGGTGACCGGGGCGGCGTCGGCGGCCTTGGCGACGCCGAAGTCGGTGATCTTTACCTGGCCCGCCGACGTCACCAGGATGTTGCCCGGCTTGACGTCGCGGTGGACGAGGCCCTGCTCGTGCGCGGCCTGCAGCGCGTTGCCCGCCTGCTCGAGCATGTCGAGCGTGAACTCCGCCGACAGCCGCCCGTGCTTGGCCAGCAACCCGGCCAGCGGGTCGCCATCGACGAGCTCCATCACCAGGTACGCGATCGAGAGGTCACCGTCGAAGATGGTCTCGCCGTAGTCGTGCACCGCGGCGATGCCGGGGTGGTTCAGGGACGCCGTCATCCGCGCTTCGGTGCGGAAGCGGTGGAGGAACTCGGCGTCGCCGGAGAGTTCGGCCTTGAGGATCTTGACGGCCACGGTCCGGTCCAGCCGGGTGTCGCTGGCCTGCCAGACCTCGCCCATCCCGCCGACGGCGATCCGGCTCGTCAGCTTGTAGCGGTCGGCCAGGAGCTGACCGGAGGACAGCATGCGCTATCCACCCCCGAGCTTCGCGTTGATGGCCGCGCGGCCGATTTCCGAGGCGACCTTGCCGCCCGTCGCGGCCAGTCCGCGGTCGCCGCCGTTCTCGACGATCACGGCGACCGCGATCTGCGGGTCGTTCGCCGGGGCGAAGGCGGTGTACCACGCGTGCGGGGCGGTGTTCTTCGAGTCCGTGCCGTGCTCGGCGGTGCCGGTCTTGGACGCGATCTGGATGTCCGGGCGCTTGCCGCCGCCCCCGGTGAAGCCCTCGGAAGCGATCATCATGTCCTTGAGGATCGCGGCGTTCGACGACGAGAGTGCCGCCGTGCCGGTGAGCTCGGTGGGACTGTAGTCCTCGATGGTCGACAGGTCCGGCGCGAGTACCGACTGCACCAGCTGCGGCTTCATCGCCATCCCGCCGTTGGCCACGGTGGCCGCGAGCAGGCAGTCCTGCAGCGGGGTCAGCCGGACGTCGCGCTGGCCGATGCCGCTCTGGTAGAGCGCGCCCTGTGAGTCGAGCGGGCCGACCGTCGACGCGGCGACCTTCATCGGCACGGTCAGGTCGGTCTGCCCGATGCCGAAGTTCGCCGCCGTCTTCTTCAGCTTGTCCGCGCCGAGCTGGCCGGCGAACTCCGCGAACGGGACGTTGCAGGAGTGCGCGAGAGCGTCCTTGAACGTGTTGCCCGGGCAGGCCGCGCCCGCGTAGTTCTCCAGCGTCACGCTCGTGCCGGGCAGCTTCGTGTTCGGCGCCGGGTTGACCGGGGTGTCCGGGCCCTTGCCGTCTTCGAGCACGGCCGCCGCGGTGACGAGCTTCATCGTCGAACCCGGCGGGTAGGTCTCCGAGATCGCCCGGTTCAGCATCGGGTTGTCCGGGTCCTTGACGTAGGAGTTCCAGGCGTCGGTCTGCGCCTTCGACGTGTGCGAAGCCAGCTTGTTCGGGTCGTACGACGGTGTCGAGACCATCGCCAGGATCCGGCCGGTCTTGGGCTCCATCGCGACGACGGCGCCGGTGTAGCCCTTCTGCGTCATCAGGTCGTAGGCGGCTTTCTGCACGGCCGGGTCGATGGTCAGCCGGACGTTGCCGCCGCTGGGGTCGCGGCCGGTGACCATGTCCGACAGCCGGCGCACGAACAGCCGCGGGTCCGAACCGTTCAGCACGTCGTCCTCGGAGCGCTCGAGGCCGCCGGAGCCGTAGTTGATCGAGTAGTAGCCGGTGACCGGTGCGTACATCGGGCCGTCGACGTAGGACCGGGTGTACTTGTACTTGTCGTTCGACGGGTCGACCTTCGCCAGCACCTCGCCGTTCGCCTGCGACACGATCTGGCCGCGGCGGCGGGCGAACTCGTCGTAGAGCACGCGTGCGTTGCGGGAGTCGGTGCGGTAGTCGTCGGCCTTCACGACCTGGATGTAGGTGGCGTTGGCCAGCAACAGGACGACCATGACGAGCATCGCCATGCCGACCTTGCGCAGTGGGGTGTTCATGCCTGCTGGCCCCCGTCTGCCGGCGGTCGCTGGACGAGCACAGTGTGCGCCTCGGCGATCGGCGCCTGCGGCTGGGCCTGTGGCTTCGGACGGGAAGCGGGCCGCCGGGCGGCATCGGAGACCCGGAGCAGCAGCGCGACGAGGATGTAGTTCGCCAGCAGCGACGAACCACCCTTCGACAGGAAGGGAGCGGTGATACCGGTCTCCGGGATGAGTTTCGTGACCCCGCCGACGACGACGAAGATCTGCATGACCATGGTGAACGCCAGCCCGCCGCCGAGCAGCTTGCCGAACGTGTCCCGCACCGCGAGCGCGCTCCGCATGCCGCGCATCGCGACCAGCAGGTACAGCATCAGGACGGCGGCGAGGCCGATGAAGCCGAGCTCTTCGCCGATCGCGGCGGTGATGAAGTCGGTGTTGGCCTCCGGGACCATGTCCGGGCGGCCGGCGCCGAGCCCGGTGCCGCCGATGCCGCCGGTGCCGAGCCCGAACAGGCCCTGCGCGATCTGGTAGCCGCCGCCGAGCTTGTCGTAGGTGGCCAGCGGGTCCAGCCAGTTGGCGACGCGCTGCTGGACGTGCGTGAAGAGGTTGTAGGCGATCAGGCAGCCACCGACGAAGAAGCTGAGGCCGAGGACGACCCAGATGATCCGCTCGGTCGCGACGTACAGCATCATCAGGATGACGCTGAAGAACAGCAGCGACGTGCCGAGGTCCTTCTCGAACACCAGGATGCCGATGCAGGCGACCGCGGCGATGAGGATCGGGCCCAGGTCACGGGCGCGCGGCAGCTCGACGCCGAGGAACTTCTTGCCCGCCACCATGAACAGGTCGCGCTTCGACACCAGGAACGAGGCGAAGAAGATCATCAGCAGGATCTTCGCGAACTCGCCCGGCTGGATCGAGAACCCGGGCAGCTTCAGCCAGACCTTGGCGCCGTTGACCTCCGACAGGCTCGACGGCAGCAGCGCCGGCAGGGCCAGCGCCACGATCCCGACCAGGCCAGCGGTGTAGCCGTAGCGGGTCAGCGTGCGGTGGTCGGTCACGAAGACCAGCACGGCGACGAAGAACGCCAGCGAGATGACCGTGAACAGCACCTGCGCGGTGACGGCGGGGGTGTAGTCCTTGCCGTTCTGCGCGGCCCGTTCCGCCAGCGCCAGGTCGATCCGGTGGATCATCACCAGGCCGATGCCGTTCAGCAGCGCGACGCAGGGGAGCAGCACCGGATCCGCGTACGGCGCCCACTTGCGCACCGCCAGGTGCGCCGCGGCGAAGATCGCGAGGTAAGCGAGGCCCAGCCAGACGATCGACCAGGTGAGCTGCTGCTCCTGGTTCGCCTCGACCAGCACCAACGCGATGGTGACGATGAACGCGGCGAACCCCAGCAGCACCAGCTCGGTGTTGCGGCGGGTCGGGACGTCGCGCGGTGGGTTCGTCTGGAACTGCGCGGCGAGCGGCTCGGCGGCGCGCGCGGCGGGCTGGCTCATCAGTTACCGCCTCCCGTCGTCGGTGCCGTCGAACTCGGCGTCGAGCAGTCCCTCCCCGCTGGCTGGTTCGCCGACGACGGAGCAGTCGAGCCGGCCGGTGCCGACGGGGTGGACGTCGGCGTGACCGTGGGGGTCGGCGTCGAGGACGGCTGACCGCCCGCCGGCGCGCAGTTGTTCAGGCGCTTGTGGAGCTGCAGGAAGTCGTCGATGTACTTCCGCGCGTCGTCGAGGCTGTCCTTCTTGACGCCGTTCTGCACCGCCAGCCGCGCGTCTTCCTGGAGCTGGTCGATGCGCAGCTTGTCCGTGCACACCTGGTTGGGCGGGCACGAGCCCTGCTCGTAGGTGTGCAGGTCGATGCCGAGGATGCTGCCCGGAACGCCGCGGTAGATCACGACCTCCTGGTCCGCACCTTCGCCGACATAGTACTGACTCAGGACGAAGTACCGGGTCGCGATGGCGGCCGCGGCGAGCACGATGAGGACCACCAGCGCACCGGCGAGCCAGCGGAACCGCTTCCGGCGCTTGGCCTTCGGATCCACGCTCGGCTGCGGCAGCTCGGGCCGCGGCTGCGGCGACGGCTGCGTCAGCGCCCTGGCCCGGGCCGCGGGCGAATCGCCCTGGTGCAGCTCGTCGCTGCCGTCCCCGGCGGCGCCGCCCACGATGGGCGCGTCCTCGCCGAAGTCGACGTCGACGACGTCGGCGATGATCACCGTGACGTTGTCGGTGCCGCCGCCCTTGAGCGCCAGCTCGATCATCCGGTCCGCGCACTGCTGCGGGTCCGGGATCTGCACGGCTTCGGTCAGCGTCTCGTCGCTGACCATGCCGGACAGGCCGTCCGAGCAGATCAGGTACCGGTCGCCGGAGCGGGCTTCGCGCACGGTCAAGCTCGGCTCGACCTCGTGCCCGGTGAGCGCCTTCAGCAGCAGCGACCGCTGAGGGTGCACCGCCGCCTCTTCGGGCGTGATCCGGCCTTGTTCGAGCAGTTCGTTGACGAAGCTGTCGTCGCGCGTGATCTGCGCGAACTGACCACCTCGCAACAGGTAGGCGCGCGAGTCGCCGACGTGGACCAGGCCCAGCCGGGTCCCGGCGAACAGGACGGCGGTGAGCGTGGTGCCCATGCCGTCCAGGTCGGGGTCCTGCGAGACGAGCTCGGCGATGGCGGCATTGCCGTTCGCCACCGCCTCTCGCAGCTGGGCGAGCAGGTCGTCGCGGGGTTCGTCGTCGTCGAGGGGGGCGAGCGAGGCGATGACGACCTTGCTGGCCACCTCACCCGCCGCATGGCCACCCATACCGTCGGCGAGCGCGAGCAGGCGAGGGCCGGCGTACACGGAGTCCTGGTTGCTCGAACGCACCAGGCCCCGGTCGCTGCGGGCTGCGTAGCGGAGGACGAGAGTCATGGGCGAAGCTCGATCACCGTCTTGCCGATCCGGATGGGGACTCCGAGCGGGACCCGGAGGGGTGCAGTGACCTTAGCCCGGTCGAGATACGTCCCGTTCGTCGAGCCCAGATCTTCCACGTACCAGTCCTCACCGCGTTGGGCGATCCGGGCGTGCCGGGTCGACGCGTAGTCGTCGTCGAGCACCAACGTGGAGTCGTCGGCACGGCCGATGAGGATCGGCCGCCCGTCGAGCGCGATGCGGGTTCCGGCCAGCGCGCCGTGGGTCACCAGCAGCTGCTGCGGCGACTTGCTGTTGCGCGGCTTCTTCTCTTTCTTGCGTCCGAAGGTCGGCACCTGGACGCGCATACCCGAAGCCGCGTAGAGGTCCGAGCGGACGACTCTGAGCGCGGCGAGCACGAAGAGCCAGAGCAGCACGAGGAAGCCCACCCTGGTGAGTTGTACGACCAGCTCTGGCACTTGGTGTGTCCGCTCCCGACTCGTCCGTGCAGCCGCGACGCGGGTACGCCGCGGTCCCCCCGCACGTCAATTCTGCGGGAACAGTATTCCGTGCCCCCAGTCAGCCCTGCGTACGGAACACGAGTGAGGAGTGCCCCACCCGGATGACGTCGCCGTCCGCGAGCTGCCAGGTCTGGACCGGAGTGCCGTTCACGGTCGTTCCGTTGGTCGAGCCGATGTCGGCGAGCGTCGCGCTCTGGCCGTCCCAGGTGATCTCCAGGTGCCGGCGCGAGACGCCGGTGTCCGGGAGGCGGAAGTCGGCGTCCTGGCCGCGACCCACGACGTTCCCGCCCTGCTTGAGCGAGTACGTCCGGTTCGAGCCGTCGTCGAGCTGCAGGCTCGCCGCGAGCTGCCGGCCGGGCGCGGGCGGGGCGTAGCCACCCTGCTGCTGGCCGTACGGGTCGCCGGCGGGCTGGCCGTACGCCTGCTGCTGGCCGTACTGGTCGTAGCCGCCCTGCTGCTGGCCGCCGTACTGGTCGTACCCGGGCTGCTGCTGGCCGGCGTACTGGTCGTACCCGCCCTGCTGGTAGCCGCCCTGGTCGTAGCCACCTTGCTGGGGCTGGGCGTAGCCGCCCTGGTCGTAGCCACCGCCCTGGGGCTGGGCGTAGCCGCCCTGTTCGTAGCCGCCCTGCTGGGGCTGGGCGTAACCACCCTGGTCGTAACCACCCTGCTGCTGGGCGTAACCCTGGTCGTAGGCCCCACCCTGCTGCGGCTGGCCGTACTGGTCGTAGCCGCCCTGCTGCTGCTGGCCATAACCCTGGTCGTACCCGGGCTGCTGGCCACCCTGCTGTCCGTAGCCGTATTGGCCCTGCTGGCCGTACGGGTCACCCTGGTCGTATTGGCCGTAGCCGGGGGGCTGGCTCATTGCTGGGTCTCCTGCGTTGCTGGGTCGTGCCGACCGCGGTGAACCGGCGCCTGAGGGGCGGGCGTCGGGATCGACGGACGAACGGGTCTTGAACTGTCCAGTATGCAGCGCCTCGTTGCGCTCGAGTGATACGACGACGTCACCATAGGTGTCCAGGCCCTCGGCGGCGAGGTGTTCCGCCACCGCCTTGGCCAGCACCTGGGTGACCCGTTGCTCGTCACCGGCCATGCGCTCGTGGTCAGCTGCCCCCAGGGACACGATGTAGTGATTGGGGGCGAGCTGTCGACCGCCTGCCAGCTCACGAACGTTCTCCTCACTCTCCCGTTCCAGGGCGATCGCCACTTCCTGCGTGACGACGTTGCCACCGAACATGCGCGCGAAAGTGTTCCCCACCAGGTTCTCGAGGCGTCTGTCAAAACGCTCGACGCGGCTCACCGGGGAAAACCTCCTCACACGTGTGCTTCCGCTATCGATCCTATCCGGGTGAGCCCGCCTCGACACGGCCCCCGGTGAAACCCGTTCAAACGACCTGCTAGTCTTCTCTTCGCTGTCAGAGAGAAGCACTCGGGCGAGTGGCGGAATGGCAGACGCGCACGGTTCAGGTCCGTGTGTCCGAAAGGACGTGAGGGTTCAACTCCCTCCTCGCCCACGCTGTTCAAGGCCCCGGTCGCTAGCGCGACCGGGGCCTTTCCCGTTGTCCTTGTTTCTCCCGGGGGCCGAGCCCCCGGACCCCCACGGTGCCTCGTCTCACCTTCCAGCGTGGTCGGGTCTGGTGGGGAATATCACCCGTTTGGCTCTGCGTGGTGTTCGCTCACGGCGGAGTTCGGGGTGTATCAGGACGTTGTTTTGGTGATCCAGGGTGCCAGGATGTCGGCTCGGCTCGTTGTTTCGACGCCCGCGTGGGGGCAGCCCGGGCCGGTCGCCTCCAGCGCGACCAGTTCGGTTCCGGTGAAGTACGGGGCTCCCGAGTCGTACGTGCAAGCGCTCGTGGTGATCTCCGGGGCCGCGCCGCGGACGCCCAGGGTGGTCGGGTCCACCTTCGCCACCGCCACCGTGCCCTGCTGCATGCGGGCTGCCGGCTTGGGGTTCGTGCCCGTCAGGCTGCCCCAGCCCGCCAGGGTCAGCTGCTGCCCGACCGTCGGGACGGCGTGGTTCACCGTCAGGGGCTGGACCGTGGTCACCGGGGTGTCGAGCTTGATCAGGGCCACGTCGCTCTCTTTGGCCTGGACCACCTCGGTCACCTTGCGGGCCACCCCGGATTCCGTGGCTTCGTCGACCAGGCCCAGCGTCGCCGTCGTGGGGTACGGGGTCTTGCCGGAGACGCGGTTGCGGTTCGCGTCGTGGAAGCAGTGGCCGGTCGTCAGGATCCAGGCCGGGGCGATCAGGGCGCCCGTGCAGTAGCTGCCGTACGTCGAGCCGTCGGGGCGCGGGATCTTCGTCATCGCGAGCTTCGCGACGAACCCGAACCGGCCCGGCGGGACGTCCGAGCCGTGGGCGACCCCTGGCGCGGCCAAGGCGGCAGGGGTGGCGGTGATGGTCAGGACAACAGCGGCGAGCAGAGCGCGCAGGCGCATCTTTCCCCTTCGTCGAGTCGGTGATCGACGTTCGACGTTAGGGCCGCCGCCGGGCCCGGGGAATTCCCTGGCCGGGCGTCACCCGACAGCGCGGCCGGGTGACGCCCGAACGGAGGTCAGCCGACGTGCGAAGCGATCCAGTCCGCGACGACGTCCACCCGGGAAGTGGTTTCGAGCTGGTTGTGCGGGCAGTCCGGCCCGGTCGACTCGACGGACACCAGCTGCCCGCCGGACCCGCCCGCGACGAAGTACGGCGCACCCGAGTCGTACACGCAGGCACTGGTGGTCGTCGTCGGGGCGACACCCCGCACGCCGAGCGTCGAGGCGGCGACCTGCCCGACCGTGACGGTGCCCTGCTGCAGCTTCGTCGACGGCGTCGGATTGGTCGCGGTGAGACTGCCCCAGCCGGCAAGCGTCAGCGACTGGCCCACCGACGGCGTGACCCGGTTGACCGTCAGCGGCGTGATGCCGGTGACGTCCGCGTCGAGCGTCGCGATCGCGATGTCGTTGGCACTCGCCTGGTACACCGTGACGACGTTGCGCGTCACGCCCGGCGTGCTCTGGTCGACCGTGCCGAGCAGCACCGAAGTCGGGTACGGCACCGGCCCGGAGACGCGGTTGCGGTTGGCGTCGTGGAAGCAGTGGCCCGCGGTGATGATCCACTTCGCGGCGATCAGCGCACCGGAGCACGCGCTGTTGTACTTCGTGCCGTCGGGCTTCGGGATGTTCGTCATCGTCAGCTTCGCGGCGAACTGGAACGTCCCGGCCGGGACGTCGGAGCCGTTGGCCACGGCCGAAGCCGGTCCCGCGGTGGCGAGACCGGCGGCCAGCGTCAAAAGGGCAGCAGAGAACACAGCGCGGACGCGCATCGGTGGATCCCCCTTGTCCTGCACCGGCGGTCGAAGGCCGGTGATCACTTTCGAGGGTAGCCGCGGTCCACGAGCCGGAAAGGCGCTGCTTGGAGCAAAAAACCGGCCCCAGCGCGTGCGCCGAGACCGGTTTGCCGGGTATGCGTCAGTTAACGCCGACCAGGTCGACGACGAAGATGAGGGTCTCGCCCGGCTTGATGACGCCGCCCGCGCCGCGGTCGCCGTAGCCCAGGTGGGGCGGGATGACGAGCTTGCGGCGGCCGCCGATCTTCATGCCCGCGACGCCCTGGTCCCAGCCGGAGATGACCTGGCCGGCGCCGAGGCCGAAGCGCAGCGGCTCGCCGCGGTTCCAGGACGCGTCGAACTCTTCGCCCGTCGAGTGCGAGACGCCGACGTAGTGCACGGTGACGGCCTTGCCGGGCGTGGCCTCCGCGCCGTCACCGACCGTGATGTCGGTGATCTCGAGGTCGGCCGGAGGGTTGCCCTCGGGGCGGTCGATCTGGGGCTTTTCCAAGGTCATGGCACTCACCGTACCCACGCGCGCGAGGCTGCGCCGAACGGACTACGTCCAAGGGCTGAAAAACGCGAAAAGTCTTCACACTTGTCCTACTGGTGGGTAGCGTGCGCTTCGTCACTCTCCTTGACCGAGGGAGCCCTGATGCGACGCGGCATCCGCACCTTGACCTTGACGGCTTTGGCGGGCTTGGTCGCCGGGCTCACCCAGGTCGCTGTCACCGCTCCGGCCGCCGAAGCGGCCGCCGCGCCCAACGACTACTGCGGCGGGCAGTGCAGCGACATCCTGCCGCCCGGCGAAAACGGCAGCGCCACCCTCGCGGAGATCCTGGCGCACAAGGTGCTCGGCACCCGGCCGGCGCACGCGGCCGACCAGCTCGGCAAGTACTCCTCGCTGGCCGGCGGCTACCAGACGCTGACCACCGGGGCGATCAACCAGTACTTCAACGACTCGTCGTTCGGCGTCGCCGCCGACCAGGTCGCCAGCACGATCCAGCCGCGCTCCGACGTGACGATCGTGCGCGACAAGGCCCTCGGCGTCCCGCACATCACCGGCACCACGCGGGCCGGGACCGAGTTCGGCGCCGGCTACGCGGCCGGGCAGGACCGGCTGTGGCTGATGGACGTCCTGCGCCACGCCGCCCGCGGCCAGGTGACGTCGTTCGCCGGCGGCGCCCAGGCCAACCGCGAGCTGGAGCAGAGCTTCTTCGCGAACGCGCCCTACACCGAAGCCGAACTGCAGAAGCAGATCGACAACGTCGCCGCGAGCGGCCCGCGTGGCGCACAGGGCCTCGCCGACGCGCAGGCGTACGTCGACGGGATCAACAAGTACATCACCGACTCCCACAACGGCCGCTACTTCCCGGGCGAGTACGTCCTCACCGGGCACGTCGACGCGATCACCAACGCCGGCACCATCGACCCGTTCAAGCTGACCGACCTGGTCGCGCTCGCCTCGCTGGTCGGGGCCGAGTTCGGCGCCGGCGGCGGTGGCGAGGTGCAGAACGCCGTCGCGAAGCTGGCGCTGCAGGAGCAGTACGGCGCCGTGCAGGGCGAGAAGGTCTGGCAGAGCCTGCGGTCCGAGGACGACCCCGAGGCCGTCAAGACGCTGCACGACGGGCAGACGTTCCCGTACGGCAAGACCCCGGCCAACCCGGTCGGGCAGGCCCTGCCGGACAAGGGGTCGGTGACCCCGCAGCAGCTGGTGTTCGACCAGACCGGCTCGGCGTCGACCGCGACGCCGTCCACTGTGGACGTCCCGGCCCCGGCCGCGCAGGAGCCCGCCCGCGGCATGTTCGAAAACGGCGTGCTGCCGGGCGACATGCTGACCGACAAGCACGGCATGTCGAACGCGCTGGTCGTGTCCGGCTCGAAGACCGCCAGCGGCCACCCGGTCGCCGTATTCGGCCCGCAGACCGGGTACTTCGCCCCGCAGCTGCTCCTGCTGCAGGAGCTGCAGGGCCCGGGCATCAGCGCCCGCGGCGCGGCCTTCGCCGGGCTGAGCATGTACGTGCTGCTGGGCCGCGGCCAGGACTACTCGTGGAGCGCGACGACGTCGGCGCAGGACATCATCGACACCTACGCGCTCACCCTGTGCGACCCGAGCGGCAAGGCGCCGACGAAGGACTCGAACTACTACACCTACCAGGGCCAGTGCGTGCCGATGGACACCGTGGAGGTCAAGGACTCCTGGAGCCCGACGGTCGCCGACGGCACCGCGGCCGGCTCGTACACCCTGCGGGCCTACCGCACGAAGTACGGCCCGGTGGCCAGCCGGGCGACGGTCGGCGGCAAGCCCGTGGCGTACGCGCAGCTGCGGTCCTCGCTCTTCCACGAGGCCGACTCGCTGATCGGCTTCCAGGAGCTGAACGACCCGGGCTTCGTCAAGTCCGCGGCGGACTTCCAGAAGGCCGCGGCCGACATCAACTTCACGTTCAACTGGTTCTACGCCGACTCGAAGGACATCGCGTACTTCAACTCCGGCGCGAACCCGGCCCGGCAGTCCAATGTGGACCCGAACATGCCGGTGTGGGGTGACCAGGGGCACGACTGGACCGGCTGGAACCCGAACGGCAACGTCGCGAACTACACCCCGGCGTCGCAGCACCCGCAGTCGGTCAACCAGGACTACTACGTCAGCTGGAACAACGCGCAGGCCAACGGCTACGCGGCGGCGGGCGCGGACAAGTCCGCCGTGCACCGCGTCGACCTGCTCGACTCGCGCGTCAAGAAGCTGATCTCCAGCGGCACCAAGGTCACCCGGGTCAACCTGACCCAGGCGATGGAGGACGCCGCGCTGTCCGACCTGCGTGCCGAGCGCGTCCTGCCGCTGCTGCTGCAGGTGCTCGACAAGACGCCGACCACCGGTGCGGCGGCCGACGCCGAAGCGAAGCTCAAGACGTGGCTCACGCACGGTCAGCAGCGCAAGGAGACTTCGGCGGGCAGCAAGGCCTACACCGACGCCGACGCGATCCGGATCTTCGACGCGTGGTGGCCGCTGCTGGTCCAGGCGGAGTTCAAGCCGAGCATGGGCGACAACGCCTACAACGCGATGACGGGCGTGCTGGGCATCAACGAAAGCCCGTCCGGCTTCCAGAACGGCAACGGCCAGCACACCGGCCAGCCGCACAAGGGCTCGTCGTTCCAGTTCGGCTGGTGGGGTTACGTCAGCAAGGACATCCGGCAGGTGCTCGGCCAGCCGGTGGCCGGCCCGCTGGCCAGCACGTTCTGCGGCGGCGGCAACGTCACCACGTGCCGCCAGGCGCTCGTCGACTCGCTGACCACCGCCGCGGGCCAGGCCGCGAACACCGTCTACCCCGGTGACGCGAACTGCTCTGCGGGCGACCAGTGGTGTGCCGACACGATCGTGCACAACCCGCTGGGCGGCATCACGCAGGACAAGATCAGCTGGCAGAACCGCCCGACGTTCCAGCAGGTCGTCGAGTACACCGCGCACCGCGGCGACAACATCGCGAACCTCGCACCGGGCAAGACGGTCAGCGCCACCAGCGCCGAGACCGGCTTCTACCCGTCCCCGGCGGCGAACGCGATCGACGGGAACGCCTCGACCCGCTGGGCCAGCGACTGGAGCGACGACCAGGCGATCACCGTCGACCTCGGTTCGGTGCAGCAGGTCTCTCGGGTCGGGCTCAGCTGGGAATCCGCCTACGGCAAGAGCTACAAGATCCAGACCTCACCGGATGCGGTGAACTGGACGGACGCGGCGGTCGTCACGGACGGGGACGGCGGGCAGGACAACTTGTCCTTCGCGCCGGCCCAGGCCAGGTTCGTGAAGCTGCAAGGCGTCCAACGCGGGACGAAGTACGGGTACTCGCTCTACGAGTTCGAGGTCTTCGCCCACTGAAGGAGCCAGGCCGGCTCGCCCCCGGACGCGGGGGCGGGCCGGCCGTCTTCGTCACAGTGACCGGGGCATGACCTGCGGATACCGTGATCGCATGGACGACTGGACGCCCCGCACCAAGGCCATCGCCGCCGGCCGGCCGCACGGCCCCGGCGAGCCGCTGAACACCCCGCTCGTCGCCACCAGCACCTACCGGGCCGGGGGCGATGCCGTCTACGCGCGCGGCGACGGGACGCCGACCTGGCACGCGCTCGAAGAAGCCGTCGGGGCGCTCGAAGGCGGCCACGCGACGGCGTTCGCGTCCGGCGTCGCGACGCTGTCCGCCGTGCTGGACCTGCTGCCGGTCGGGTCGCGGGTGGTGGTGCCGACGTTCAGCTACGCCGTGACGCGCGGGGTGCTCGCGCACGCGCAGAAGCTCGGCAAGCTCGCCGTCACCGAGCTCGAGCCGACCGACACCGCGGCGTGGGTCGCCGAGGCCGCGACGTCCGACCTGGTCTGGCTCGAGTCGCCGACCAACCCGACGCTCGACGTGATGGACATCGAGACCATCGCCGCCGCCGCGCGCGGCCGGGTCGTCGTCGACAACACCTTCGCGACGCCGTTGCAGCAGCGGCCGCTCGAGCTGGGCGCCGATGTCGTCGTGCACAGCGCGACCAAGCTGATCGGCGGGCACAGCGACCTGCTGCTGGGCATCACCGTCGCCAAGGATCCCGAGGTCGCTGCCGAGCTGAAGGGCGCGCGGACCCGCGTCGGCTCGACGCCGGGCGCGCTCGAAGCCTGGCTCGCGCTGCGCGGCCTGCGGACCATGCCGGTCCGGCTGGCCGAGCAGTCCCGCACCGCCGCGCTGCTGGCGTCGCGCCTCGACGAGCACCCCGCGGTGACGCGGGTGCGCTACCCGGGCTTCGGGATGATGGTCGCCTTCGAGCTGGACGGCGCCGAGGCCGCCGACCGCTTCTGCGCGTCGACCCGGCTGATCGTCCCGGCGACGAGCCTCGGCGGCGTCGAAAGCCTGGTCGAACGGCGGGCGTGGCTCCCGGGCGAGGAGCGCGTGCCGGCCGGGTTGATCCGGTTCAGCGTCGGCCTGGAAGACCCTGACGACCTGTGGCGGGACCTGAACAGCGCGTTAGCGGAGTAACGCGGGTCGACAAATCGTCGATAGTCGCGGCATCGCAGGTCACCGCTGTTGGGAGTCATCGTGGGTAGAACGCTGAGCCGCGTCGCCGGGGTCGTTTTCGCGGGTGCGCTGGTCACCTTCGCCGCCACGCCGGCCGCACTGGCGCAGGAGACGGACACCACCGCGCCGTCGACGACGGAGACGACGACCGCCACCTCCGAGACGACGGCTCCGTCCACAACGGAGACCACCACTGCATCGTCCACCCCGGTCACGACCACCGGGACGACCGCGTCGGACCCGACGACCGAGGTCACGAAGACCACCACCCCGGAGACGACGACCTCGACGTCGACGCCGCCGGAGGACAACTTCCCGGACAACACCGGGCACGGCTTCGTCGGCGTCGGCGGCGAAGGCGTGCTGGTCATCAACTGCGCGGCCGGCCACGTCGGCAACGTGTCGACCCAGTACCTGAGCGTCACCGGCGGCCCGGACCAGGACGAGTCCGACGGCCGAATCTGGAACTACACCGTGCGCGTCACCGAACTGCCGGCCGGCACGACCACCGGCAAGTTCAGCTGGACCTGCGACGGCGTCGAGGGCGAAGGAATCGTCGACTTCGAGCAGCCGGAGGTGCCGCCGACCAGCACCAGCGGCACGCCGACCAGCACCACGGTCCCGTCGAGCACCGCGCCGGTCACCACGGCGACCTCCACCACGACCGCGACGACGACCACCACCGCGGCCGGCAACGCCGCTCCGAAGGCCCAGGTCAAGGTCGCGCCCAAGGGCGGGGTCGAGACGGGCTTCGGCGGAACAGCCAGGTGACGCTCCGCCGGGCGGGCGCGGCCGTCGCGCTCGTCCTGACGCTGGCCGCGTGCAGCACCCCGGCGCCTCCCCGTGCGGCGCCAGCTCCCGTTCCCGCCTCGGTGCCGGTGACCGCGCCGTTCAAGGGACTCCGGCCGACCTCGGTGAAGATCCCCAAGATCGGCGCCGAGTCCAGCCTGCTCGCCGTCGCGGTCAAGACCGACGGCTCGATCTCCGTCCCGTCGGTGCACCAGCCGATGCAGGCCGCCTGGTACAAGCTGTCGCCGGTGCCCGGGGACGTCGGCCCGGCGATCGTGCTCGGGCACGTCGACGGCGACAAGAAGCCCGGCATCTTCTACAAGCTCAAGGACCTCGTGCCCGGCGACGAGGTCGACATCGACCGCAGCGACGGCAAGAAGCTGAAGTTCGTCGTCGACCGCGTCACGCAGGTTCCGAAGGACACGTTCCCGAAGGAAGCCGTCTACGGCAACAGCGACAAGCCCGAGCTGCGCCTGATCACCTGCGGTGGCGCGTTCGACCACGCCGAGCACAGTTACCAGGACAACATCGTCGTCTACGCGAACCTAGCCAACGCCTGAGCCGGGGTACGGGAACTCCGGCATCGACGTCGAGTCCGGGCACACCCAGCGCCGCATGCCGGCGTCGCAGACCGCATAGCCCCAGTTGATCAGGTTGTCCTGCGTCCGCTCGGACATCCTGGTCAGCCGCGTCTTCGTCTCGGCCAGCTCGCGGGTCCGTCCGATGGGCGCCGGCAGCGCGTCCGGCAGCTCGAAGTGCGTGATGTCGCTGTAGGTCGCCCAGTACGTGCCGGCGAACTGCTTGTCCTCGTAGGACTTCAGCAGCGAGCCGGTGCGCAGCTCGCGGACCTGGTTGTCCATCACGGTCAGCACGCGGAACAGCTGCATCGGCCAGTTGTGCTTCGGCCGCTCCTCGTGCTTCATCTTCTTGCCGGCGTCGCTGACGAGGACGGTCGCGCGCTGGTTCTCGATCGGGTCGAGGCCGAGGTTGTCGTACACGCCGGCGTCGCTGAGCACGATCTTGCGGTCCGGCCGGTGCGGATCCGGGATCACGACCGGCGAAAGCAGCGGCGGGAAGGCCGACGACGCGGCCACCGCCGTCGCCAGCGGGACCTGGCCGTGCGGGCCGGGCTGCCGGAAGAACCACCACAGCGAGCCGTCCTGCAGGCTGGTCGCGGTGAACACGAAGTTCGGCCCGGCCGGGTCGAGGTCCGCGAGGCGGCAGTCGCCGAAGAGGTGCTTCGCGTAGCGGCGGGCCAGTTCTTCGCCGGCACTGCGCCACGGCATCACCATGGCCTTCAGCGTCACCGGGACGTCGAGGTTGGTGCGCGCCAGTTTCCGCAGTGGCTGCACGACTTCCTTGCCGAAGTTCTCCGCGATGCCGTCGTCGCCGAAGTACAGCTTGTGCCACGCGTGCGCGAGCACCCCGGCCGCGATCGAACCGCCGGACACGCTGGAGACGGTGGTCAGCTTGGGCAGCCAGCCGAGTTCGTTGAGCCGCCAGAGCGCGCCGGCGTGGAAGAGCATCGCGCGATAACCGCCGCCGGACAGCGCGAGCCCGACCCCGTCTCGTTTCGTACCGGCCATTCCGCGCAGTCTAGGACCGCAGCAACGGCGCGAGCAGCGGCCGTTGTGCGGCAGGCACGTGTTCGGCGTAGTTGTCGTACAACGCCTGTTTGGCCAGGTGGGCCGCACCGGCGCCGTCGGCCGCGCGGATCGCGCCGAGCACCTCGGCGTGGTGGGCGAGCCAGGCACGCATCAGCGACGTCCGGTTGCTGGCGTGCTCCAGCTTGTCCTCGATCAGCTCCAGCACGACTCCGCGAACGACTTCTTCGCTGACCACCAGCAGGGGATTGCGCGAGATCCGCGCGATGACTTCGTGGAACGCGACGTCGGCGCGGCTGAACTCGGCATAGCCGTGCGAGACGCCTTCGCGCATCGCTTGCAGCGCCGTGTCGAGGCCGGCCAGGTCGTCGTCGGTGCGCAGCTCGGCGGCGAGCAGGTGGGCCGAGCCGTCGAGGATCATCCGGAACTGCAGCAGCTCGGCGAGCCCGACGTGCTCGGCGCGCGCGAGCCGGTGCATCGAGCGGTGCAACGCGGCGGGGGACGCGGCCAGCACCTCGGGCCCGCGCGGGTCGCCGGGGCGCGACCGGATCATTTCGGCGGCCTGCAGAACGCGCAGGGCTTCCCGGACCGTCGAGCGGCCGACGCCGAACTGGATCATCAGCTCGCGCTCGCTCGGCAGGCGTTCCCCCGGCTTGAGCGCGCCGCTGACCACGGCCTGCTCGATCTGCTCGACGACCCGCTCGTACGCGCGGACCGGAGCCACCGGTTCGAACCGCATCCCTTGACCTCGACGTCCGTCGCGTGCAGGCTACTGGTCAGACCAGTGTACTAACTTTTTCGGGGGTCCGGGTGGCGGAGCCCCCGGCCCGGGGCGAAGTCCCGGTTGTTACAGCCCTGGAGGCCGAATGAAAGCCCGACTTCACGTGTTGGCAGCGGTGCTGCTGCTCGTGGTGTCCGGTTGCTCGGCCGGCTCTTCGGCGAGTGTTTCCGCTGGTCCGGACACGCTTTCGGTGGGCTTCACGGCGGAGCCGGCGAACTTCGACTTCACCAAGACCGACGGTGCCGCGATCCCGCAGGCGTTGCTCTACAACGTCTACGAAGGCCTGGTGAAGCTCGACGCGCAGGGCAAGGTCGTGCCGCTGCTCGCGAAGTCGTGGACGATCAGCCCGGACCGGAAGACCTACGACTTCCTGCTGCGGCCGGGCGTGAAGTTCAGCAACGGCGCGCCGTTCACCGCCGAGGACGTCAAGTTCTCGCTGCTGCGCGTGAAGACCGCCTGGACGATCTCGATCAAGTCCACGATGGACGTCGTCGACCACGTCGACGTCGTCGCGCCGGACCACGCGCGGGTCGTGCTGTCGAAGCCGTCCAACGGCTGGCTGTTCAGCCTCACCAGCCGGCTCGGCGCGATGTTCAGCCCGACGGGTGTGGCGGACCTGGCGAACAAGCCGGTCGGGACCGGGCCGTACGTCGTGGCCGCTCGCAAGCGCGGCGACTCCGTGGTGCTGAAGGCGAATCCCGCGTACTGGGGCCGGGAACCGGCGTATCGGACAGTTGTGCTGAAGTACATCAAGGACCCGACCGCGCTCAACAACGCGCTTTACAGCAACGGCATCGACGTCATCTCGGCGATCACCGCGCCGGACTCGATCCCGCAGTTCCAGGCGGACGACCGGTTCCAGGTCGTCCAGGGCACGTCGAACAGCGAGGTCACGCTCGCGATGAACAACGCGCGGGCGCCGCTGAACGACGTCCGCGTGCGCCAGGCGCTGACGTACGCGATCGACCGGAAGGCGTTGCTGGACACGGCGTGGGCGGGCCGCGGGACGTTGATCGGCAGCATGGTCCCGCCGACCGATCCCTGGTACGAGGACCTTTCCGGGGTCTATCCGTTCGATCCGGCGAAGGCGGAGGCGCTGCTGACCGAGGCGGGCGCGACGAACCTGAACCTGCGGCTGCGGATCCCGAACCTGCCGTACGCGGTGTCGGCCGCGCAGGTCGTCCAGTCGCAGCTGGCCGACGTCGGCGTGCGGACGTCGATCGAGCCGCTCGACTTCCCGGCGGTGTGGCTGAAGCAGGTGTTCACCGATCACGACTACGACCTGTCGATCATCCAGCACGTCGAGGCCCGTGACATCACGACGTTCGGGAAGCCGAAGTACTACTGGGGTTACGACAGCAAGCGCGTCCAGCAGCTGCTCGCCGAGGCCGACAGCGGGACGCCGGAGCAGCAGGTCGCGGACATGAAGCAGGTGGCGCGGCAGCTCAACACCGACGCCGCCGCGGACTGGCTGTTCCTCTTCCCCAACGTCATCGTCGCGAAGGCCAAGGTCGGCGGGTTCGTCCAGAACCAGGTCAGCGAGTCCTTCGACCTCACCGGACTGGCACCGCGATGACGGCCAGGGTGCTGCGCCGGGTGGCGATCTTCGTGGTCAGCTTGCTGGTCGCGTCGATCATCGTGTTCCTGTTCATGGCCGTCCTGCCGGGCGATCCGGCGCAGGTCGCGCTCGGCGTCAACGCGACGCCGGAGCTGCTGGCCAAGACCCGCGCCGAGTTCGGCATCGACCGCCCGCTGGTCACGCAGTACTTCGACTGGATCGGTGGGGTGCTGCACGGCGACTTCGGCCGTTCGTACGTCACCCGGGACGCCATCGGCCCGCAGCTGCTCGACCGTCTCGGCGTCACGCTCTGGCTGGTCGGCGCGGGGATGCTGGTGGCGCTGGTGATCGCGATCCCGGCGGGCACGTTCGCCGCGGTGAAGCACCGGAAAGCGGCCGGCGCGGGCGTTTCCGGGCTGTCGCAGATCGGCGTCGCGATCCCCGCGTTCCTCGCCGGGATCATCCTCGTGCAGATCTTCGCCGTGCAGCTGCGCTGGCTGCCGTCGGGCGGGTGGACGCCGCCGGACCAGGACTTCGGCGAGTTCTTCCGCGGGCTGATCCTCCCGGCGTTGTCGCTGGGCCTGGTGCAGGGCGCGGTGCTCACGCGGTACGTGCGGTCGGCGGTGCTGGACACGCTGGGCCAGGACTACCTGCGCACCGCGCGGTCGAAGGGGCTCCGGCCCGGGCAGGCGCTGGTGCGTCACGGCTTGCGGAACGCGTCGGTGCCCGTGGTGACCGTGCTCGGTCTCCAGCTGGCGACGCTGCTGATCGGAGCGGTCGTCGTCGAGCGCGTGTTCGTGCTGCCCGGTCTGGGCTCGATGCTGCTGGACGCCGTCTCGTCGCGTGACTTGCTGACCGTGCAGGGGATCGTGCTCGTGCTGGTCGTCGGCGTGCTGCTGGTCAACTTCGTCGTCGACGTCCTCTACACCGTGCTCGACCCGCGATTGCGAGGTTCGTGATGCGCAATCTGGTCATCGGCGGGGTGCTCGTCGGCCTGGTGGTGCTGGCCGCGGTGCTGTCGTTCTTCTGGACGCCGTTCGACCCGGTGAAGGTCGACGCGGCGCACCGGCTGCTGGGCTTCGGCGGCTCGAACCTCTTCGGCACGGACAAGTTCGGGCGGGACCTGCTCAGCCAGATCATGGTCGGCGCGCGGACCACGCTGTACGTCGGTGTGGTCGCCGTCGGAATCGCGGCGGTCATCGGTACGCCGCTGGGGATCCTCGCGGGAATGTCCCCGCGGTGGCTCGCCGAGTTCGTCATGCGCGTCAACGATCTCGTGCTGGCGTTCCCGGCGCTGCTGCTGGCGATCATGTTCGGCGCGGTGTTCGGGGCGGACACGCTGACCGCGATGGTCGCGATCGGCATCGCGACCATCCCGTCGTTCGCGCGGATCGCCCGGTCCGGCACGCTGCAGGTGATGAGCACCGAGTTCGTGCTCGCCGCGCGCGCCGGCGGCCGGTCGCGGCTGACCATCGCCGCGCGGCACGTGCTGCCGAACATCTCGGGACTGCTGATCGTGCAGGCGTCGGTGTCGTTCGCGATCGCCGTGCTCGCCGAAGCGGCGTTGTCGTTCCTCGGCTTCGGCACGCGGCCGCCGACGCCGTCGTGGGGCCGGATGCTGCAGGAGTCCCAAGAACTTCTGACGATCCAGCCGCGGCTGGCGCTGGTGCCGGGCATCGCGATCGCGGTGGCCGTGCTCGGCTTCAACCTCCTCGGCGACGGCCTGCGCGACCGCCTGGACCCCCGATTGGCGGCGAAGGTATGACGTTCTCGGTGTCGGGTCTCACCGTTTCTTCGCTCGTTCGCGACGTCTCCTTCGAGATCGGCGCCGGTGAGCGCGTCGGCCTGATCGGGGAGTCCGGGTCGGGGAAGTCGTTGACGGCGTTGTCGATCATGGGCTTGCTGCCCGAGGAGCTGCGCCCGTCGGGCTCGATCCGGCTCGGCGGCCGCGAGTTGCTCGGAATGTCCGAAAAGGACCTGTCCCGGCTGCGCGGCGACGAGCTGGCCATGGTGTTCCAGGAGCCGATGACGGCGTTGAACCCGGCCATGCGCGTCGGCCGCCAGGTCACCGAGCCCGGCCGGATCCATGGCCGCCGCCACCGCGCCGAAGACCTGCTCGCCTCGGTGGGCCTGGCCGGCACGGCCCGCGCGTACCCGCACCAGCTGTCCGGCGGCCAGCGGCAGCGGGTCGTCCTCGCGATGGCGCTGGCCAACGAGCCGTCGCTGCTGATCTGCGACGAGCCGACGACCGCCCTCGACGTCACCGTGCAGGCCCAGATCCTGTCGCTCATCAAGACGTCGTTGCCCGCCGAGAGCGCGTTGCTGTTCATCACGCACGACCTCGCGGTGGTCGCGTCGGTGTGCGAGCGCGTGCTCGTGATGCTGGACGGCGAGATCGTCGAAGCGGGCTCGACGCGCGAAGTACTGACATCGCCGAAGCACGAGTACACGCGCAAGCTCCTGGACGCCTCGGACCTGGAGGCCCGGCGATGACGATCATCGAAGTCCGCGACCTCGAACGCCGCTACGTCCGGCGGGACGTCCACGCGCTGCGCGGCGTCAGCTTCGACGTCGAGGCGGGGCAGCGGTTCGGCATCGTCGGCGAGTCCGGCTCGGGCAAGTCGACGCTGGTCCGGCTGCTGGCCGCGCTCGACAAGCCGACCGCCGGCACGGTGTCCTTCCAAGGTCGCCGGATCGACAACCTGCCGGAACGCCGCCTGGGCTTCCTGCGGTCGGAGCTGCAGATCGTCTTCCAGGATCCGATGGGTTCGCTCGACCCGCGGATGCGCGTGCGGGACATCATCTCCGAGCCACTGGGACACCGGGAGCCGGATCGGGTGGCCGAGCTGCTCGCGGCGGTCGGTCTGCCCGCCGACGCCGCCCAGCGATACCCGCACCAGTTCTCCGGCGGTCAGCGGCAGCGGATCTCGATCGCCCGCGCGCTGGCGCCGAACCCGAGCGTGCTGATCGCCGACGAGCCGGTCAGCGCGCTCGACGTCTCCGTGCGGGGCCAGATCCTCGACCTGCTCGCGTCGCTGGTGGAGCAGTTCGCGCTGACGCTGATCTTCGTGTCGCACGACCTCGGCGTCGTCCGGCACGTGTGCGACCGGGTCGCGGTGATGCGCCGCGGCGAGATCGTCGAGCTGGGTGACGTGGCGCAGGTCTACGACGCGCCGCAGCACGAGTACACCCGGGAACTGCTGGCCGCCGCGCCGAACCTGCGCGCGGAACTGGCCCGGCTGAGCGGAGGTGACGATGACTGAGTACCCGGACGGCCTGCCGGTCGGCGCGGGCTGGATGTCCACTGTGGACGTCGGAGAAATCGTTTTCCCCTACGACGGGAGCGTCGTCGGCACCGCACCCGTCGGGACGCCGGAGCTGGCTCGACGCGCGGTCGACGAGGCTGTCGCCGTCGCGCGCGAAGTGGCTTCGCTGCCTTCGCGGACTCGTCGCACGCTGCTCAACGACGTCGCTGCGGCTTTGGCTGAGCGCCGTGCGGAGTTCGAGAACCTGCTCGTCCTCGAGACCGGCAAGCCGCTGGTCGACTGCCGCGTCGAGGTCGCGCGCACGATCGTCACGTGGGAAGCCGCCGCCGAGGAGGTCTCCCGGCTGCACGGCGAGACCGTGCCGCTGGACCTCCTGCCTTCCGGCGACGGCCTGGTCGGGTTCTGGAAGCGCAAGCCGATCGGGGTCGTCGTCGGCATCGCGGGCTTCAACTACCCGCTGCTGCTGGCGTCGCACAAGATCGCGCCCGCCATCGCCGCGGGCTGCCCGGTGATCGTCAAGCCGGCGCCGCAGACCCCGCTGGCCACGCTCTGGCTGGTGCACCTGGTCCGGCAGCTCGCGCCGCTTCCGGCGATGGTCCAGCTGGTCACCGGGGACGCGTCCGTCGGCGCGGCGCTGACGACCGACCGCCGGATCGGCGCGGTGTCCTTCACCGGCTCGGCCGCGGTCGGCCACCGCATCGCGCGGGACGCCGCCCCGACGAAGACGCTGCTGGAACTGGGTTCGAACGCGGCTTTGGTCGTCGCGGACGATGCCGACCTGGACGCCGCGGCCGACGCCGTGCTGCGCGGCGGGTTCTACGCGTCCGGCCAGGCGTGCATTTCGGTGCAGCGGGTGCTGGTCGTCGCGTCGGTCGCTTCGGCGTTCACCGAACGGCTGCTGGCCCGCCTCGACGAGGTCGTCGTCGGCGATCCTCGCGACGAGAAGACCCGGGTGTCCGCGCTGATCGACCCCGCGTCCACCGACCGCGTCGCCGCGTGGATCGAGAAGTCCGGCGCTCGCCAGGTCGGCGGTGGCGTCGACGGCACCGTGCTGCGGCCGACCGTCCTGCTCGACGTCCCGGACGGTGTCGAGGCCTGGGACGAGGAGATCTTCGGCCCGGTCGTCTGCGTGCGCACGGTGTCCGATGTGGACGAAGCGTTCGCCGCGGTGAACGCCTCCCGCTACGGCCTCCACGCCAGCGTCTACAGCAAGTCCCTGAACACGGCGTTCCGGGCTTTGGACGAGCTGGAGGTCGGCGGCGTCATCGTCAACGAGGTGCCCGGCTTCCGCTCGGACACCATGCCGTACGGCGGCGTGAAGGACTCCGGCATCGGCCGGGAGGGGCCGCGGTTCGCCGTCGAGGAGCTGACCGTGACGAGGATGGCGGTGCTGCGCCCGTGAGCTACGAAAACCTGTTCCGCCTGGACGGCCGGCGGGCCGTCGTGCTGGGCGCCGGCGGCATCGGCCGCGAAGCCGCGCGAGCCCTGGCCGCGCACGGCGCCGACGTCGTGTGCGCGGACCGGGACGTCGAGGCCGCGCGCGAGGCCGGCGTCGGCGAGGCGTACGAGATCGACCTCCTGGCGCCCGGCGCGATCGACCGCGCGGCGACGGACCTCGGCCCGCAGGACATCGTCGTGCTGACCGCCGCGACCAACGTCCGCAAACGTTTGCTGGACTACACGCGGGAGGAGTTCGACCGCGTCATCGCGCTGAACCTGGGCGTCAGCTTCGAGGTCGTCCGCGTCTTCGGCGCCGACATGGTCGCGCGGGGGCGGGGGAGCATCATCGGCTTCTCGTCGATCCGCGGGACGACCGTCGAGCCCGGTCAGGGCCCCTACGCGGCGACGAAAGCCGGGCTCGTCCAGCTGTTCCGGACGGCCGCGGCGGAGTTCGGCCCGGCCGGGGTGCGGGTCAACGCGATCGCCCCCGGCGTCGTCGAGACCCCGCTGACCGCGCAGATCAAGGCGAACCCCGAGTGGTACGACGCGTACGCGACGAAGGGCGCGTTGGGGCGCTGGGCGCGTCCGGACGAGTTGGCCGGCGCCGTCGTGTACCTCGCTTCGGACGCTTCGTCGTTCGTGACCGGCTCCGTGCTCGCGGTCGACGGCGGCTGGACCGCCGTCGACGGCCGCTTCGAACCGCCCGCCTCCTGAGGAGCGTCCATGCCCGAGTTGCCCGACCTGACCGCCGTCGAGCTCGTCGCGCAGTACCGCGCGAAGACGCTCTCGCCAGTAGAGGTGACCGAAGCCGTCATCGCGCGCATCGAGGCGCGAGAGCCTGAGTTGCACGCGTTGTACGCGTACGACCCTTCGGGCGCTCTCGAAGACGCGAAGGCGTCCGAAGCGCGCTGGGCGTCCGACGAGCCGCTGGGCCCGATCGACGGCGTCCCGCTGACGCTCAAGGAGAACATCGCGACCCGCGGCACGCCGGTACCGCTGGGCACGGCGGCCACCGCGCTGGTCCCGGCCGCCGAGGACGCGCCGGCGGCCGCACGCGTCCGCGAGTCCGGCGGTGTCCTGCTGGCCAAGACGACCATGCCGGACTACGGGATGCTGACGTCCGGCTTGTCGAGCTTCCACGAGACGGCGCGGAACCCGTGGCGGACGTCGGCGTCGCCGGGCGGGTCGAGCGCGGGTGCGGGCGCGGCGGGCGCCGCGGGCTACGGACCGCTGCACGTCGGCACCGACATCGGCGGCTCGATCCGGCTGCCCGCGGGCTGGTGCGGCCTGGTCGGGCTGAAGCCGAGCTTCGGCCGCGTGCCGGTCGACCCGCCGTTCCTCGGGCGCGTCGCCGGCCCGATGACCCGCACGGTCGCCGACACGGCGTTGCTGATGAGCGTGCTGTCCGCGCCCGACGCGCGCGACCACCTCAGCCTGCCGCCGCACGACTTCGACTGGTCCTCGCTGGACTCCTCGGTGGCGGGCCTGCGCGTCGGCCTGCACCTCGACCCCGGCGTCGGCCTCCCCGTCGACCCGGCGACCCGCGACGCCGTCACCGCGGCGGCCCGGGCGTTCGAAGCCGCGGGTGCGCTCGTCGAGCCGGTCGGGCCGTTCCTCACGCGCGAGATGCTCAGCGGCCTCGACGTCTTCTGGCGCACGCGCGCCTGGTCGGACATGGCGGCGCTGCCGCCGGAGCGGCGCGCGAAGGTCCTGCCGTACATCGCCGACTGGGCCGCGGGCGGCGCGGAGCTGTCCGGGGTGGACGTCTACCGCGGCTTCGCCCAGATCGACGCGATCAGCGTGGCCGCCCTGCGCGCGACGTCGGCGTACGACATCGTCCTGTCGCCGACGTGCCCGGTCGCGGCGCCGCCCGCGGAGTGGGCGTCCCCGACGAACGACCCGGCGAGACCGTTCGAGCACATCGCGTTCACGGTGCCGTACAACATGTCCGGCCAGCCGTCGGTGTCGGTGAACTGCGGGTACACCGACGACGGCCGTCCGATCGGCCTCCAGCTGACCGGCCGACGCTTCGACGACCTGGGCGTCCTGCGCGCGGCTGCCGCGTACGAAGGCCTTCGCGAGCCGCAGCGCCCCTGGCCGATCGGATAGGGAAGAAGTTCCGGTCCTGCGGCGAAGTGGTGGTGAAGCTGCCGCCGAAGGGGAGGAACCGCATGACAGAGGCAACCCCGGTGACCGGCGTCGAGCCGTTCACCGAGGTGCACGACCGGTACTTCCCGGCCGTCTACCGGTACGTGGCGGGACGGCTCGGCGCCCAGACCGCGGAGGACGTCGCCGCCGAGACGTTCCTCGTCGCCTACGACCGGCGGAAGACGTTCGACGCCGGCCGCGGCGAGGTGCGGGCGTGGCTGTTCGGCATCGCGACGAACCTCGTGTCGCGCCACCGCCGCAAGGAAGCCCGCCACTACCGCGCGCTCGCGCGGATCGAGGTGCCCCGGCCCGTCGAGGGGCACGAAAACCGCGTCGTCATGAGCGGGCAGCTGGGAAAAGCGTTGTCCCGGCTGACGTCGGGCGAACGTGACGTCCTGCTGCTCGTGGCCCTCGCCGACCTCGGTTACGCGGAAGTCGCCGAGGCCCTCGGCATCTCCCCGGGCACGGTCGGCTCCCGGCTGACGCGCGCCCGCAAGAAGCTCGCCCCCGTTCTCTCCCCGGAGGCCACCGATGAATGACCTCGAAACCCTGCGCACGACCCTCCTGCCGGACGAACCCACTCAGGACGTCGTCGACCGCAGCCGCCACCGGCTGCAGAACCACCTGCTCGGCGGCCGCCGCAAGCGCGTGCGTCCGCTGGCGATCGGCGCCGGTCTCGTCGCCGCGGCGGCGGCGGTCGCGGTCGTCGTGGCGACCCTGCCCGGCACCCCGCCTCCCCAGGCGCCGCCTCCCCAGGCGGTGGCACCGGTCTACCTGGGGCCGCAGGTCCTGCTGGCGGCGGCCACGGTCGCCGAGCGAACCCAGGTCGGCACCGGCAAGTACTGGCACACGACCACGAAGGTGGGCAAGCAGACGTGGGAGTACTGGACCACCACCGACGGGCAGGAGTGGTACCGCGATGAGAACCACAACGGCAAACTCAGGCTCCTGCCCCGCGCCCGGCCCATCCGGATCAACGGCGACGACGACGTCACCCTCAGCACGATCTTGACGCTGCCCCCGGACCCGGCGGCCCTGCGGAACTGGCTCGTGGACGGGCTCACGCGGAACCACTACCCGGCGGGCCAGCTGGACATGGCGGTGCTCCAGTCCCTGATCGACCTGGTCTCCGTCGTGCCGTCGCCCCCGGCGGTCCGGGCGGCGGCCTTCCGCGC
Source organism: Amycolatopsis sp. NPDC005961 (assembly GCF_040629235.1). NCBI lineage: Bacteria > Bacillati > Actinomycetota > Actinomycetes > Pseudonocardiales > Pseudonocardiaceae > Amycolatopsis > Amycolatopsis sp. NPDC005961. Next base: position 154,281 of record NZ_JBEXVF010000008.1, read on the forward strand.
GATCGCCGCGTACCCGGGCGTGCGCCCGCTGGACGACCGGAGCGTGCGGCTGCCGGGTGGCGGCCGTCTCGTCGTCGACCCGAAGACCGGCCAGGTGGACGGGTCGTCGGTGTTCATCGGCCCGGACGGCAAACCGGTCACGAACGGGAACGGCGACACCTTCGCGGTCAGTGGCGAATGGACGGACGACCTGCCGAAGTGACCCGTCGGGCCGGGGCCGTCAGCTCTTGACGGCCTCGGCCAGCGCCAGCACCCGCCGGGCGTTGTCGACGTGCAGGTTTTCGATCATCCGGCCGTCCACAGTGACCACGCCACGGCCTTCCTTCTGCGCCGCTTCGAAGGCCTCGATGATCCGGCGCGACCGGTCGACCTCCTCTTCGGACGGCGCGAAGATCCGGTTGCACGGCTCGACCTGGCCGGGGTGGATGAGCGTCTTGCCGTCGAAGCCGTACTGGCGGCCCTGCTGGCACTCCGCCTCGAACCCTTCGAGGTCCTTCACGTCGTTGTAGACGCCGTCGAGGATCACCTTGCCGGTCGCGCGTGCGGCGAGCAGGCACAGCGAAAGCCCGCCGAGCAGCGGCCCGCGGCCCGGGACGAACTCGGCGTGCAGCTCCTTGGCCAGGTCGTTCGTGCCCATCACCAGCACGGTCAGCCGCTCCGACGCCGCCGCGATCTCCTCCGCGTGCAGCATCGCGACCGGCGTCTCGACCATCGCCCAGATCTTCGTGTGCGCCGGCGCTCCGCCGAGCTCCAGCGCCCGCTCGATGTTGTGCACCTCGGCCGCCGAGTTCACCTTCGGCACGACCACCGCGGCGGGTCCGGCCGACGCGGCCGCGCGCAGGTCGGCGTCGTGCCACTCGGTGTCGAGCCCGTTGACGCGGATCGTCACCTCGCGCGAACCGTAGTTGCCCACCGCGGCGCACACGCGTTCGCGCGCGGCTTCCTTCGCGTCCGGCGCGACGGCGTCCTCGAGGTCGAGGATCAGCGCGTCGGCGGGGATCGTCTTGGCCTTCTCCAGCGCGCGTTCGTTCGCGCCGGGCATGTAGAGAACAGAGCGTCTCGGCTTCAGCTCGGTCATCCGAGGGCCTCCTTGGTGGCGGCGTCGTAGGCCGCCGCGAGTTCGGGGTCGTCCGCCGCGAGGGCGTCGGCCAGTTCGGCGACCACGCGGCACTGCTTCACCGACGCGTCGTCCTGCATCTTCCCGTCGATCATCACGGCGCCGGTGCCGTCGCCCATTTCCGCGATGACGCGCCGCGCCCAGGCCACATCGGACGGTGCGGGCGAGAACACCTTCTTCGCGATGTCGATCTGCACCGGGTGCAGGCTCCACGCGCCGACGCAGCCGAGCAGGAACGCGTTGCGGAACTGGTCCTCGCACGCGACGACGTCGCGGATGTCCCCGAACGGCCCGTAGTACGGCAGGATCCCGTGCATCGCGCAGGCGTCCACCATCCGCGCGACCGTGTAGTGCCAGAGGTCCTGCTGGTAGGTCGTCCGGCCTTCGGTCAGGTCGTCGCCGGTCGGGTCGGTGCGCACCAGGTAGCCGGGGTGGCCGCCGCCGACGCGCGTCGTCTTCATCCGCCGGCTCGCGGCCAGGTCGGCCGGGCCGAGCGAGATGCCCTGCATGCGCGGGCTCGCGCCGGCGATCTCCTCGACGTTGGCCACCCCGCTCGCCGTCTCGAGGATCGCGTGCACCAGCAACGGCTTCGTCAGGCCGGCGCGTGCTTCGAGCTGGGCCAGCAGCCGGTCGACGTAGTGGATGTCCTGCGCGCCCTCGACCTTCGGCACCATGATCACGTCGAGCTTGTCGCCGATCTCGGTGACGAGCGTCACCAGGTCGTCGAGCACCCACGGCGAATCCAGGCTGTTGACGCGGGTCCACAGCTGCGTCTTGCCGAAGTCGTTGGCCTTGGCGATGGCGACGAGCCCGGCGCGCGCGGCCTCCTTGCGGTCGGCGCGCACGGCGTCCTCGAGGTTCCCGAGCAGGACGTCGACCTTCTTCGCGATGTCCGGCACCTTCGCCGCCATCTTCTCGTTGCCCGGGTCGAAGAAGTGGATCATCCGGGACGGCGTCACCGGGATCTCCCGCACGGGGGCGGGCGCGCCCAGGGCGAGCGGGGCGAAGAAGTCCTTCGGGGAGCGCATCGGTCCTCCACAGCGACGACTAAGTAACTGGCGGGTAACTTTAGTCGCGGGCGCGCGACAGCGCTGCGGTGCAAGTCACCGCCGTGTGGGTGACACCGGACAACCGCAGCTCAGGCGCCTGCGTCCACTGTGGATTTTCCCGGGTTTGCGCCGAACGGGCTAGTCGGGTGTCCAAGGCGAATCCTGCCGCCGGTAGTCGGGCGCGGGCGGACGGTAGTGCCACTCACCTCGCGATCACTCGGTTGGCCGCACCGTTCGACCGAAGTCGGATGACCGCCTACCGACCGGTCATCGACCGCTGGGCGCCGCCGATCGCAGCCACTCGCACTACCCGGCGACGCCGCGCCGCCACGCTGTTAGACAGATTGAGTGCCGGTTTTCACCGGTCACGAAGCGGTGCAGGTTAGAAGGAGGCGGACTCGTGGCGGCTACACCTCAGAACACCGAGCGCTCGACGGTCGCCGGTGGCGCGAAGCGCAGCCGGTCGATGCCGAGCCGGGTGGTGCCGCCGATCGAGCTCCCCTCGAGCGTCGACGAACTCGCCCGCGCCGCCGCCGCCCAGCTGGGCTGGAACGGCATCGTCCTCCCCGAGACCACGATCCTCGGCCGCAAGGTCTGCGTGGTCGCCAAGCTTCGCACCGACGTGCACGCCGAACGCATCGCGATGGGTGCCGGCCCGGTGGCCGACCGTGCCACCGTCGACACCTGGACCTGGCCGGAGCTGGCCGGAACCGCCCCCGCCCCGGCCGCCGAGATCGTCGGCGTCCTGGCCGTCGCGCGCCACTGGCGCACCGCGATGGCCTCCGCGGTTCCGTTCGCCCGCTACGGCGAGGCCGCGATGGTGCTCCCGTCGCCGGCCGTCCTCACCGAGGACTACGTCGGCAACTGCCTGCCGCGGGCTCGCGCGTACGGCCTCGGGATCGTCACCGCCGACCCGAACTCGGTCGTCGACCTCGACCTCGAGGGCCGCACCGAGCGCGTCGTGCTGGCCGAGGACCCGGTCTCCCGCCTGGTGAACGAGCTCGTCTACGACCACCTGCTGCGCACCGCCGAAGCCCCCGCTTCGCTCGACTGACGGTCGCGCCCGATCCGCACTAGGGTCGGACTCATGCGAGTCGTCATAGCTGGTGGACACGGTCAGATCGCGTTGCGTCTCGAGCGGCTGCTCGCCGCGCGCGGTGACGAAGGGGTCGGGATCATCCGGAATCCCGCCCACACGGCGGACCTCGAAGCCGCCGGCGCCCAGGCCGTCGTGCTCGACCTGGAGAAATCCGATGTGGACACCGTCGCCGAGGTGCTGAAGGGTGCCGACGCCGCGGTGTTCGCCGCGGGCGCCGGCCCGGGCAGCGGGCCCGCGCGCAAGGCCACTGTGGACCACGGCGCCGCGGCCCTGTTCGCCGACGCGGCCGTGCAGGCCGGCGTGCGGCGGCACATCCAGATCGGCTCCATGGGCGCCGACAACCCGGAGAACCCCGACGTCACCGAGGATTTCCGGGTCTACCTGCGCGCCAAGCGCGCGGCCGAGGACGACCTGAAGGCCCGCGACCTCGACTGGACCATCCTCCGGCCGGGCGCGCTGACCAACGACCCCGGCACCGGCCTGGTCCTGCTGGCCGACAAGACCGGCCGCGGCTCGGTCCCGCGTGACGACGTCGCCGCAGTGATCGTCGCGTTGCTCGACGCTCCCGCGAGCGTGCGACGCACCTTGGAGCTGATTTCGGGCGAAACCACGATCGACGAGGCGATTTCCGCACTGTGAACGAGGAATCCAGAGAGATCGCCGTCTTCAGCGGCAGCGCGCACCCCGAGCTGGCCGAAGAGATCTGCGAGCACCTCGGAGTCCCGCTGCGGCCCGTCGAGATCGAGCGGTTCGCGAACGACTGCCTCGGCGTCCAGCTGCAGGCGAACTGCCGCGAGCGGGACGTCTTCATCATCCAGCCGCTGGTGCGCCCGGTGCAGGAGCACCTCGTCGAGCTGCTGCTGATGCTCGACGCGGCGCGCGGCGCGTCGGCGTCGCGGATCACCGCCGTGATGCCGCACTACTCGTACGCGCGCTCGGACAAGAAGGACGCGCCGCGGATCTCGATCGGCGGCAGGCTGGTCGCCGACCTGCTGGTGGCGGCCGGCGCGAACCGCGTACTCGCGATGACCCTGCATTCGCCGCAGGTCCACGGCTTCTTCAGCGTCCCGGTCGACCACCTGCACGCGCTGCAGGAGCTGGCCAAGCACTTCCGCCAGTACGACCTCTCCCGCACCACTGTCGTCTCGCCCGACCTGGGCAACGCGAAGGAGGCGTCGCACTTCGCGCGGCTCCTCGGCGTCCAGGTCGCGGCCGGGGCGAAGGAGCGCTTCCCGGACGACCGCGTCCAGATCACATCGGTGATCGGCGAGATCACCGGCCGCGACGTGATCGTCCTCGACGACGAGATCGCCAAGGGCAGCACGGTCCTCGAACTGCTCGACCGGCTCGCCGAGCTGAAGCCGCGCTCGATCCGCGTCGCCTGCACCCACGGTCTCTTCGCGTCGAAGGCCATCGAGCGCATCGGCGACCGGCCGGAGGTGCTGGAGATCGTCTGCACCAACACGGTCCCGGTGCCCGAAGAGGAGCGCACCGAGAAGCTGAAGATCCTCTCGATCGCGCCGGCCATGGCCGAGGCGATCCGCCGGATCCACAACGGCGAATCGGTGTCGGCGCTCTTCTAGGCCGGCCCGAGCACCCGGTCCAGATAGGTGTTCGTGAAGACGCCGTTCGGGTCGGTTTCCTTGCGCACGCGCAGGAAGTCGTCGAAGTGCGGGTAGCGCGAGCGGAGGACGCCCGCGTCGAGGTCGTGCATCTTGCCCCAGTGCGGGCGGCCGCCGACCGCGCCGGCGATCTTCTCGAACGCGCTGAAGTACTCGCGGTACGGCATGCCGGTGAACTGGTGGATGGCGATGTAGGCGGAGTCGCGGCCCTGCGCCGTCGACAGCCAGATGTCGTCGGCGGCGGCGACCCGGACCTCGACCGGGAACATCACCGGATTCTTCAGCGTCGGCACTACCGCCCGTAGCTCGGCGAGCACGTCGAGCACTGATTCACGTGGAACAGCGTATTCCGTTTCGGTGAAACGGACGTTGCGCGCGGTGACAAAAACGCGGTGGGAGAGATCGCTGTACTCGCGCGCCGAGAGCATGTTCGACGCGAAGCTGTTCAGCGAACGCACGAGCCGCGGCATCAGCCGGCCCGTCCGGCAGAGGCCGCCGAACGCGACGTTCTCCATGATCTGGTAGTCGACGAACTCGCGGACCTTGCTCAGCGGCTCCGCCGTCTCGCAGCGGTTGTTGCGCTTGACCAGCGCGTTCTTGCCGTAGGGGAACCAGTAGAACTCGAAGTGCTCGTTCTGGTCGGCGAAGTCGTGGAAGCCCTCGAGGACCTGCTCCAACGGCTCGGGCCGTTCCTGCGCGCGCAGGACGAACGACGGCTCGCAGTTCAGCGTCACCGTCGTGATCACGCCGAGGGCGCCGAGGCCGACGCGGGCGGCGGCGAAGAGGTCGGGTTTTTCTTCCGCCGAACAGGTGACGACCGAGCCGTCCGCGAGGACGAGTTCGAGCGCGGCGATCTGGGTGGCGATGCCGCCGAGGCGCGCGCCGGTGCCGTGGGTGCCGGTGGAGATCGCGCCGGCGATCGTCTGCGCGTCGATGTCGCCGAGGTTGGTCATGGCCAGCCCGAGCACGTCGAGGTCGGCGTTGAGCTGCTTGATCGTGGTGCCCGAGCGGACGGTGACCTGCCGCGTTTCGAGGTCGACGCGCTCGATGCCGGTCCAGTGGCGCAGGTCGAGGGCGTCGGAGTCGGCGACGGCGATGGCGGTGAACGAGTGTCCGCTGCCCCAGGGGCGCACGGTCCGGCCGGCCGCGGCGATGCTCGCGACGGTCGCCGCGATCTCCGCCGCACTGCGCGGCTGGTGAACGTGCTGCGGCGAGGCGGACGCCGTGCCCGCCCAGTTGGTCCACCGGGTCATGCGCGCACCCTCCATCGTTCGAGTGCCCGAAACAGTATGTGAACAGTATTCGCGTTTCAAGCCTTCGTGTCGTACTTTAGACCTCGTGACCAGTGCGACGGAGTACGACTTGGCGACCAAGGACCTCGATCCACCCTTGGCCGTGGTCGACTTGGCAGCCTTCGACGCGAACGCCGGCGACCTCCACCGCCGCGCCGCGGGCAAGCCGATCCGCGTCGTCTCGAAGTCGGTTCGCTGCCGGGCGTTGCTGGAGCGCGTGCTCGCGATGCCGGGCTTCGAGGGCCTGATGTGCTACTCGCTGGCGGAAGCGATCTGGCACGTCGGGCAGGGCACGACGGACAACGTCGTCGTCGCCTACCCGACGGCCGACCACGAGGCGCTGCGCCGCCTGGCCGCGTCCGACCGAGCTCGCGCGTCGATCACGATCATGGTCGACTCGGCCGCGCACCTGGACCTGGTGGACGCGGCGCTCGGCCACGGTCACCCGGAGATCCGGGTGTGCCTGGAGCTGGACGCGTCGTGGCGCCCGCTGCCGGGAGTCCACGTCGGCACCCGCCGTTCCCCGATTTTCACGCCGAAGCAGGCAACGGCGTTCGCCCGCCAGATCGTGGCGCGACCGGGATTCCGCCTCGTCGGCGTCATGGCGTACGAAGGCCAGATCGCCGGCCTCGGCGACAAGGCGGGCGCACGCCTGAACCAGCTGGTGATCGGCTGGATGCAGCGCCGATCGGCGGCGGAGCTGAACCGGCGTCGCGGCGAGGTGGTCCGCGCGGTCGAGGCGGTGACCCCGCTGGAGTTCGTGAACGGCGGAGGCACGGGCAGCATCGAGTCGACGGGCGCGGACGCGGTGGTCACGGAGATCGCGGCGGGCTCAGGCCTGATCGGCCCGACGTTGTTCGACGGCTACACGAAGTTCACGCCCCGCCCGGCAGCGCTGTTCGCGTTGCCGGTGGTCCGCCGCCCGACGCGCAAGATCGCCACGCTGTATTCGGGCGGCTACATCGCTTCGGGGCCAACAGGTCCATCACGCCAGCCGACGCCGTACCTCCCGACGGGCCTGAAGTTCCTCGGCTTCGAGGGAGCGGGCGAGGTCCAGACCCCGGTGACCGGCCGAGCGGCCCGCACCCTGAGCCTGGGCGACCGGGTATGGCTCCGGCACGCCAAGGCGGGCGAGCTGGCCGAGCGTTTCACCCACTACCACCTGGTGATGGGCGACCGAGTGGAGCGCACGGTCCCGACGTACCGAGGCGAGCACCAGAACTTCGGCTGACGTCCCTCGGCTCAGCTCGCCGCCGCACCGAGCTGGGCACCACGTCCGTACGGCAGAACACCGGCTTCGCGGGCGAACCTTGTGCGAAGTTCGTCGGTGTCCCAGCCCCCGGACGGGCGAATTCCGGCGGGCTGGGACAACGCAGTCTGCTGCGGCCCTACCGGGGTCCAGCCGCAGCCCGCCCTACCGGGACAACTACCAGTTGTCCACAGCTGTGCATACCTGTGGACAACTTCTGTGGACAGCTACGACTGCTCCCCGAACCGGGCCGCCAAATAGCCCTTCACCACGTACTTCGCCTCGGCGACGATCTTCTCGTCCCCGCTCGGCTCCTTCCGGAACGCCAGCTTCAGCAGCGCGTCGGCCACCTCGTTGGCGATCCCGATCGCGAAGCGCAGGTCCTCCACCGGCCGGTCCACCTGCGTGGACACCAGGTCCGTCAGGGAGTCGACGATCACCGCGTTGTTGTCGCGCGTCTCGTCCAGCAGCTGGCGGTCGATGATGTCGCCGAAGTGGACCTTCGAGAAGCCCGGCACCGACCGGTGCATCTCCAGGTAGATGTCGAGGATCGAGTCCACGACGTCCCACCAGTGCTCGGGTCCGAGCTGCTTGAGCCGCTCGTTCACCGCGCCGACGAACCTCTCCAGGTTGCGGGCGGTAAGCGCTTGCACGACCGCGCGCTTGTCCGGGAAGAACTGGTACAGCGAACCGACCGCCACGCCCGCTCGTTTGGCGATCAGGGTCGTCGTCAGTGCGTCGTAGCCGAGCTCGTCGATCAGCGCCGCGCTCGCGTCGAGCATCTGCTCGACCCGCTTCGCGCTTCGCTGCTGGACCGGCTGACGGCGCAAGGGGGTGGCTTCTGCCGGCACCTTCGCGGCCTGGATGTCGGACACGGCACTCCTCCTCGTCTGATCTGGGACTTTATCGTGCCGACGGGCTTCCCCACGGACGAGTGAAGACCTAGTATATGAGAACTTTTCATGTTCACCCGGACGGGTGGCCTGACGAAGGGGTCAGCACCAGTGCAGAACCCGATCTTCCCGCCCGGCTTCCTCTGGGGTGTCTCGACTTCGGCGTTCCAGATCGAGGGCGCCACCAGCGAAGGTGGGCGCGGACCGTCCATCTGGGACACGTTCACCGCGACCGAGGGCAAGATCGCCCGCGGTGAACAAGCAAACGTAGCCGCCGACCACTACCACCGCTACCCCGAAGACATCGCGCTGATGGCGGAGCTCGGCGTCGGCGCCTACCGGATGTCCATCGCCTGGCCCCGCATCCAGCCCGAGGGCAAAGGTGCGCCCAACCCCGAAGGGCTCGGCTTCTACGACAAGCTCATCGACGCCGTCTGCGAAGCCGGGATCGCCCCCGCCGTCACGCTTTACCATTGGGACACCCCCCAAGCGATCGAAGACGACGGCGGCTGGCTCTCCCGCACGACCGCTGAGCGCTTCGCCGAATACGCTCACATCCTCGGAGATCGCTTCGCCGACCGGGTGAAGCTGTGGATTCCGCTCAACGAGCCGATGGTGATGTCCATTTTCGGCTACGGCATCGGCGAGTACGCGCCCGGCCAGACGCTCCTGCTCGACGCCATCCCGACCGCGCACCACCAGAACCTCGCGCACGGCCTCGCCGTCCAGGCCCTCCGCGCGGCCGGCGCGACCGAGGTCGGCACCGCCAACAACCACTCGCCGATCTGGCCGTCCGACGACTCTCCCGAAGACGAAGCAGCCGCGGAGTGGCTCGACGCGCTGCTCAACCGGCTCTACGCCGACCCCGTGCTGCTCGGCACCTATCCCGAACAGCTCCACGAGCACCTGCCCGCCGGGTTCGCCGACGACCTGCCGACCATCGCGCAGCCGCTCGACTTCTACGGCGTCAACTACTACGAGCCGCAGGGGGTCGCGAAGCCCAGTCCGGGCAACCCGCTGCCCTTCGACCTTCGCCCGGTCGAGGGATATCCGATGACGACCAACGACTCGCCGATCGTCCCGCACGCCCTGCGCGAGCTGCTGCTCGACTTCCACCGCCGCTACCGCGACAAGCTGCCGCCCATCCAGATCACCGAAAACGGCTGCAGCTTCGCCGACGTCGTCGCCGAGGACGGCGGTGTCCACGACCCCGAGCGCATCGACTTCCTGCACAGCCACCTCGTCGCGCTGCGCGAGGCGATGGACGCCGGTGTCGACGTCCGGGGTTACTTCTGCTGGTCCCTGATGGACAATTTCGAGTGGTCCAAGGGCTACGCGCCACGTTTCGGCCTGGTGCACGTCGACTACGAAACCCTGCGGCGCACGCCGAAGGACTCGTTCCACTGGTACCGGAAGCTGGTGCGGGATGAGCAGTGAAACGACCGAGACGACCGGTCTGCCGGAAGCCCTCGCCGAACCCGTGGTGCGGGTGCGGCCCGGCTGGATGAGTTTGCTGTTCTTCGCGAACATCGCGCTCTGGCTGGGGATCTACGCGCCGATCCAGGTGCTGCTGCCGCAGCAGGCCGAGCTGCTCGACCAGGTGAACAAGGAGTTCGTGCTCGGGCTGGTGATGGGCGTCGGCGCGATCGTGGCGCTGGTCGTCAACCCGGCCGTCGGGCTGCTGTCCGACCGGACGACCTCGCGCTTCGGCCGCCGCCACCCGTGGACGGTCATCGGTGCCGCCGTCGCGGCCGTCGGGCTGCTGGTGCTGGCGTTCGCGCCGGACGTCGCGCTCCTGATCGTCGGCTGGTGCCTCGTGCAGGCCGGGCTCAACGGCATGCTCGCCACGCTCATGTCCGCCATCGCCGACCGCGTCCCGGTCGGCCAGCGCGCGCAGGTCGGCGGGCTCGTCGGCATCGCGCAGATGCTCGGCACGGTGCTGGGCGCGGTCGTGGTCGTCGTGATGCTCGGCATCGCCGGGATTCCGCTGGCGTACGCGGTCTGCGCGGTGATCGTCGTCGTGGGCGCCGCGTTCTTCGTGCTGCGGACCCCGGACGCGCGCCTGCCGGTCGAGTACCGGCCGTCGTCCCAGGCCGGCGAGGTCCTGCGCAACCTGTGGGTCTCCCCGCGGCGGCACCCGGACTTCGCGTGGGCGTGGTCGTGCCACTTCATGATCAACCTCGGCAACGCGTTCGGGACGCTCTACCTGCTGTTCTTCCTCAAGGACGCGGTGCACTACGAGGACCCCGACACGGGCCTGCTCATCATGATGGGGCTCTACGGCGTCGCGCTCGTCATCGGTGCCGTGCTCGCCGGCCACTTCTCGGACAAGTCCGGACGGCGTAAGCCATACGTCCTTGCGGCGTCCGGTGTGATGGCGTTGGCCGCTTTGCTGCTGGTGATCTGGCAGAGCTGGCCGGTCGCGCTCGCGGCGTCCCCGCTGCTCGGGGTCGGTTTCGGTGCGTACATGGCGGTCGCGCTCGCGATGCTGACGCAGGTGCTCCCGACGGCGCAGGACCGGGCGAAGGACCTGGGTGTCATCAACATCGCGAACTCGCTGCCGCAGGTGGTCGCTCCGCTGCTGACGCCGCTGGTGCTCGCCTACCTGGGCGGGTATCCGGGGCTCTTCGCCGCTTCGGCCGTCGCGACGCTCTTGGCCGCGGCGCTCGTCTTGCGGGTGAAGGCCGTTCGCTGAAAGAAGTGGAACCGCGGGCCGGTGCCGGTCGGGGGAGGGGAGTGCAACGGCACCGGCCCGCGGAATTCAGGGGCCGCTCACAGGCGGGTCACGTCGAGGCGAACCAGTGGTCCAGGCCTCTTCGATGATCAATCTAGCGGGGGATTACCGCCTGGGCTAGGCCTAACGCGTATTTTTTTCGATTAATCGCGGTGGGGACCGGGTGGGGCGGCCGAGGACTGGTTCGCGCTGCTCGGGGGTGCGGGCGAAACAGTCCCCGGCCGGGGCGAGAGCAGGCGCGGGTCCGATGGGGCGATCGGTCGGCCGCGCTCGCCGGATCAGGGGCGGCACAACGGCGTCCGGGTCCGCCACCGCGGGAGGTGGCGACGGCCCGGGTCCGTCAGGCCGTGACCGCTCGGCGCGGGTTCACCAGCGCGTGGCGCCCGGTGGTCTCGGCCGCGGTGGGTGCCGGGGCCGGACGGCCCTGCGCCGGGACCGGGCTCTGGCGGCGGTTGTCCGCCGAGGACGGCTGCGGCGCCAGACCGCCCGCCACCAGGTGTTCGTGCGCGACCTGCCAGACCGAGCACGGCGCCTTGCAGCGGTGCCACCGGGTCGAGCAGGTGGGGCAGTCGCCGCGCTCGTCGGGCTCGTGCATCTTCAGCATCGCGCGCCACGCCTCCGTCAAGCGGGGGAGTTCGGAGCGCGCGACCGAGACGAGCGACTGGGCGTCGGCGCGGTTCGCCAGGTCGGTCAGCATGTCGAGGCGCTCCCAGACCGCATTGCGGAGGACCTGCCCGAGTACCTGATCCATGATCAGCTCACCGTTACCTTTCCGCCATCTTGGCGGCTTCGTTGAGCGCGGCGCGCAGCTGTCCGAGCTGGCCGGACGTCAACCGCGCGGTCTCGCCGGGGGGCGAGACCAGTACCACCTGGTTGTCCTCGACGAACACCGTCACCGCGCGCTCGCGGCTGATGAGGTCGCCGCACTGCACGCGCCACACCAGCTGACCGCCTTCGTAGTGCCGGACGTTCGCGGTGCGGGGGTCCACCGCGGCAGCGGGGGTGACCGGGCGGACGGCGGAGAGAGGAGAGACCACCGGCCGAACGGCGCGGGTCGCCGTGCCGGCATGTCCCCCTGCGAACGAGTCCACGAACTCCACGCCCTTCTCCGCTCTGTCGTGCCTCCGTCGGAACCCTCGGGCTCCGAAGATGCCTTCTGCAACATCGCCTTGTCATAAACCCTGCGGTTTTCGTAGCTCTCCGTGATCGCTACCGGTGTCCGGGCGGTGACGGAGATCTGACAACTACAGTGAGGTGCAACCGGCTGCGATAGAAGGTCGAAATGGCGTCATAGCGGTGACCGGACCGGGTTCCACGGTAAGCGGTCAACGGACTTCGCCCGGACCGATCAGGGCACCAGTTCGGCTGTTCACACGGTTTCGCCAGTTTGCTTACGCTGTTTCACAGACGCCCGACCGGACAGTGGAGGGGGCGCGATGGACGCCAGTAACGGTGGCAGTGCCGAAGCCCGGCAGAGCCACGCAGTTCCCGCTGACGCGTGGGAGCAGCCGGAGATGAGAGCGGCTCTCGCGTCCCGCGAGATCAGCGCCGTCTACCGGCTCCTGCGCAAGCACGGTGTCTCGCAGCGCCAGATCGCCGCGATGACCGGCCAGTCCCAGTCCGAGGTGTCGGAGATCCTCAAGGGTCGCCAGGTCATGGCCTACGACGTCCTCACGCGGATCGCCGACGGCCTGGGTGTCCCCCGTGGATACATGGGCCTCGCCTACGACGAGGCCACGGCGATACGCGTCGTCGGCTCCGCCGACGGCCAGCAGGCTGAGGAGGACGAGTCCGTGAAGCGACGGAGGTTCCTCGCGCACGCCGCCCAGGTCACGATGGGTGCGGCGGTGTTCGGTCCGGAATCCGGCACGTGGTCGGCGGGGCCGGCCAGGACACCGGCGCCCGGGCGCATCGGCATGACCGACGTGCGCCAGGTGGAGGCCGCGACGCGCGCCCTCCGGGCGCTCGACTACCAGTACGGCGGCGGTTTCTGCCGTGACGCCGTGGTCGCGCAGCTGTCCTGGGGACAGCAGATGCTCGAGGCGCACGGCACGGACATCGTCAAGAACCGGCTGTACGTGGCGCTCGCCGACCTGCACTCGCTGGCCGGCTGGACGTCCTTCGACACCGGTCTGATGGACTCCGCCCGCGGCCACTTCGCGAACGCGCTGGACCTGGCCAAGCAGGGCGAGAACCACCCGCTGGTGGCCAACGTGCTGTACCGCATGGGCCGCGTCTACCTGCACCAGGACGCCCCGAACGACGCGCTGAAGCTGTTCCAGCTGGGCCAGATCGCCGCGCAGGAATCCGGCTCCGAGCTGGCGGTCTCCGTGCTCTGCGCGAACGAGGCCTGGGCCTACGCGATGATGGGCAACGAGGAGCAGGCGGTGAAGCTGCTCGGCCGGAGCAAGGACGAGTTCGAGCGCGCCAACCTGGCCGAAGCCGAGTCGTGGGTGAAGTTCTTCACCGAGACCGACGTCTACGCCATGGTCGGCACCGTCCACACGGTGCTCGCGCAGCAGAACTCCGAGCACACGAAGTACGCCATCCCGGCGCTGACCAGGGCCGTCGAGTCCTACGACGACGAGATGGCCCGCTCCAAGACGTTCATGCTGAGCGCACTGGCCACCAACCACCTGCTGGACGGCGACCTCGACCACGGCGCCAAGGTCGGCGGCAAGGCCATCGACTGCGCCGAGGGCATCAAGTCCGAGCGGGTCAAGGACCGCATGCGGCCCCTGCAGGACGAGGCCGAGCGACGCCGCAACAACGCCGACGCCCGTGACCTCGCCGACCGGCTCAACGCTTTCTACGCCGCATAGCGTCGAAGGCGCCGGCGTCTTGGACGGCCGGTTCACCTCCGGCAAGTTGCGTGGCGTACTGGCCGAGACGTGCGCCCTGCTGGGTTTCGACCCGGCGGGCGCACGGCTGCTGCGGTTTACCAACAACGCGGTGTACGCGCTGGTCACCGCACCTTTCGTGATCCGGATCGTCGGTTCCACCCGGCTCCGGCACCGCGTCGAAACCGTGGTCCGCGTGGCCCGGCACTTCGAGCTTCACGACGTCCCCGCCATCCGGCTGCTCGACACCGTCGAGCAGCCGCTGCCGGTCGGCGGGCACCTGGTGACCGTGTGGCACCAGGTGCCGAGCATCGGCCGTCCGGCGACGTCCACCGACCTGGCCCGGCTGCTGCGCCGGGTGCACGCGCTGCCCGCGCCCGACGGTCTCGCCGAATGGGCGCCGTTCGCCGCGGTGCGGGCCCGGGTGTCCGACGCCGAAGAGCTCACCGCCGGCGATCGCGCGTTCCTGCTCGAGCGCTGCGCCGAGCTCGAGTCCGCGCTGGCCGAGCTGGAGTTTCCGCTGCCCAGGGGCCTGGTTCACGGCGACGCGTACCCGGGCAACGTCATCCCCGGTCCGGACGGTCCGGTGCTCTGCGACTTCGACTCGTCGTGCGTCGGCCCGCCGGAGTGGGACCTGACGCCGCTGGCGGTCGGCCGTGAGCGGTTCGGCGACCCGCCGGTGCGCTACCGGACGTTCGCCGCGGCGTACGGCTTCGACGTAACGTCGTGGTCCGGGTTCGCCGTGCTCCGGGCGATCCGCGAGCTGAAGCTGACGACGAGCGTGCTGCCGATCCTGCGCAGCCGGCCGCAGGTGCGGCCCGAGCTCCACCGCCGGTTGGACGACCTCCGGAGCGGCCGGACGGACACGCGCTGGACGCGTTACCGCTGAGCCGGATCTGTCACTTCGTGTGACCGGCGCCACAATCTGCACGTGCATTCGACGACGGCAAATGACCGTTCGTCGCTTCCGAAATGGGCTCGTCTCTGGGTAGAAAGTTCGGTCCGACGGGTCGCCCCCAATGGTCTACCCCTCATCCCAATGCGCAAGTTGCAGCTACTCGCCGTGACCTGGGACCGCCCTACCAGCGGGGAAGGGCTTTCAGGACGCGACGACCGGCGCCCGCGTCAGCGCCACGGCGAAGCCGAACGCCAATCCCATGACGGTCAGCTCGAGCGTCGCCCACGCGGCGAGGGCCGTCCGGTTGTGCCGGACGATCTGCGGCATCAGCCGGAAGCGGGTGTACGCGCCGAGCAGCGCGATGACGCCGGTGCAGAGGAACTTCAGGAGGAAGAGCTGCCCGTACGGCGTCGTGAAGAGGGCCGCCCAGAACCCGATGGTCGGGTTGAGCGAGATCTCGACCAGCCCGTTGAACAGCCCGGTCGCCGCGGAAAGGACCAGGCAGAGCGTCGCGAGCTTCGAGAACCGGGGCAGCGCGTGCGCCAGGAGTCTCCGGTTCGCGACGAGGAGCACGGTCATCGCGCCGAGGCCGCCGGTCCAGGCGACGGCACTCATGACGTGCAGCTCCATCGAGATCATCGTGTAGTCGTGGTAGTTCCAGTTCGACGCGTGCCCGGTGACCGGCAGCGGCAGCAGCGCGAACAGGCCGAGCCCGACGCGGACCTCGGCGGGCACCTTCTCGCCGAAGCGCAGCGCCAGCGCACCGATCCCGGCGTGGACGAGCGCGAGCGCCGCGACGATGACGAGCGCCTTGCCCGCGCCGACGTTCGCGATGTAGTCGCCGAGGTCGCCCGGCGAGAGCGTCGACGAGCCGGGCTTGTACTCCGCGGTCTGCAGGATCAGCGCGACGACGGCGGCCGTCGCCCAGACCAGCGCGGCCGCGACGCCGGCCGGCCGGGCCAGCCGCATGATCGGCTCGGTCAGCTTCGGCCGGTCGTAACCGGCGAGCACCGACAGCAGCGCCAGGCCGATGGTCGTGACCGCGGCGAGGTCGAGCAAGACCCGCACGACCGGGATGCCGGCCGAGACCACCGCGTCGGGTTCCACGACACCGGGGACCGGGGTGGTGGACATGAGCGCGACGCCGATGAGGGCGCCGAGCAGCCCCGCCGTCACGACGCAGAGCAGCGTCGAATAGCGGGGTTTCGCGGTGGTCTCGGCCTGGGTCATCAGTTCTTCTCTTCCACCGACCGGCCCGAGCGCAGGGCCACCGTGAGCCCGATCGCCAGCAGCACGACGGCGCCGGCGATCCAGACCCAGATCGGCACCCCGGTCGAGCCCGGCTGCGGCGCGGCCGACGACGAGCTTCCCGGCGACTTCGCCGCGTCGACGGTCGCCGGCGTGCCGGTGCCCGCCGCGGTGAGGGTGAAGGTGAGCTCACCGGTCACCGGGTGGCCGTCCGCGGAGAGCACCCGGTAGCCGATGGTGTACTTCCCGGCCGGGCCGAGCGGCCGCAGGGGCGCGGTGAGGACGTTGTTCACCACGCTGATCGGTCCCTCGGCCCACTGGCCGCCGCCGGGTCCGGTCACCGCGATCTGGTTGACGTCGGCGCCCTGCACGTACTGGTCGAAAGTCAGGCTGACCTTCTGCGGACCGGCGGCGACGGACGAGCCGTTCGCCGGGTCCGAGGAGATCAGCACGTTGTGCGCCAGCGCCGGGGTGGCCGTGCCGAGCACGGCCACCACCGTCAACGCCAGCGCGACGAGCGCCTTCCGCATCTAGCTGTTGCCTCCCGGCTTCGCGGTGGCCTTGCGGGCCCGGATGGTCGCGCCGGCTCCGACGCCGAGGCCGATGGCCCCGACGAGCAGGCCGGCCCCGCCGAGCCAGCGGGCCGTGTTGTCCGAGGTCGCCGCGGCGGCTTCAGTGTGCTCCCCGTTGGTGGACGCGGTGTTAGCGCCCATTGCGGCGTGGTCGCCGTCGCCCTCGGCCTTCGCGGCCAGCTTGACGGCCGGCGCCGGGTGCTCCGGCTCCTCGCCGCCCGCCGGGGTCGGCTGGTTCCAGTCGACGACCTTGCCATCACTGTAGGTCTGGTGGGCCGGGAACTCGACCTCGTCCACGTTGGTCGGCAGCGGGCCGAAGCTCACCGAGAATTCCTGGTAGTCGGTGGCTTTCAGCTCGTTGCCCGGCTGCGCGGTCCACGTCACCGCCGTGACGGCCTCGGTGATCTGCGTGCCGTTGTCCTTGGTGATCGGGGTGGGCAGCTTGGACTTGGTCACCTCGGCGGTCCAGCCGGGCAGCGGCTTGGTCCGCACGCTGCCGATGCCGTAGTCGGCCTTGAAGTCGACGGCCACCTTGGTGGTCATGGTGGTCGGTTCCTCGCTCGGCACGCGGAACACGATCGCCGCGTACCCGCCCTTCGTCGGCTGCGGGCCGTAGACGTTGGCGGTGACGTGCGCGGAGGCGACGCCCGTGCCGAGGAGACCGGCGACACCGATGGTGGCGGCGAGGAAACCGGCGCGCTTGAAGACGTGCTGGGACATGGGTTCACTCCTGATGAACGCAAAGATCGGGACAGCTCGGTTCGGGGACCGGGCTGCTGTGGGGGTCGAGCTGGGTTCAGGAGTGGACGGGTGGGCCGCGCCGCCCGCGGATCCGGCGCAGGTCGACGCCGACGAGGTGGCCCGGCGCGTCGACGCGCACCGGGACGAGCGCGGGGGCCGCCGGGATCGGCAGCGGGGTGAGCAGCCGCGGCAGAAACGCGCGCAGCACGGCCAGGACCGTCAGCAGCGTCGCGTCCGCGCGGGCGAGCAGGAGTGCGGTCAGCACGGTCGCGACGGCGTGCGCGGTGACCATGCCGAGCCCCGTGCTGCCGGGCATCGCGCCCATGTCGTGACCGGCGTGACCGTCGTGGCCGGCGAGCGTGGTGAGCAGCAGGTGCATAACGAGCTGGGCGGCACCGAGCAGGGTGAGCGTGGCGACCGCCCCGCGCGCCTTGCGGGCCAGCGCGGTCGCGGTCCAGCCGAAGAGGCCGGCGAGCAGCACGGTCATCGCCGGGTCGGGCAGGCCGCCGTCGGCGAGCCAGTGGGCGGTCACGGAAAGCGCCGCGGCGCACACGGCGAGCAACACACCGCGGGTAGCACCGAGCACGGCGGGACGCCGTGCCGGAACGCTCATGAGGAGCAGCCTAAGGGACCTGTTCCCGCGTGAACGTGTGATCCCGTGAACTGAGCACACACCGAGTTCACGGACCACGCCACGCCGTGGTTCAGGTCATTTCTTGCCGATCACGTCCGGAAAGGCCAAGGTGGGCGGAACCGGTGGGCCGAAACGGGGGTTTGGCCCGGCCTCGCGCTGGGTACTGAGCCGTCGGTCAGGAACTAGCCCGATCGGGTGAAGGCCTGCACAAAGGCGGGAGAGCGGACACGGATGAACCTCTTCGACTACATCTCCGACCGGGCGAGCAAGCTCTGGCTGGAGGCTTACCTGCACACCAGCATGGTGGTGCAGTGCACCATCCTCGCGGCGGTCCTCGGCGTGCTGATCGGGGTCGCGGTGTACCGCAGCCCGATCGGTTCGGCGGTGGCCACGGCGCTTGCGAGCACGATCCTGACGGTCCCGTCGTTCGCCCTCCTGGGCCTGCTGATCCCGATCTCGGGGCTCGGCCCGACCACGGCCGTCATCGCGCTGGTGCTCTACGGCCTCCTGCCGATCGTCCGGAACACCATCGTGGGGCTCGACGGCGTCGACCCGGCGATCACCGATGCCGCGCGCGGCATCGGCATGAGCCGTTTCGGCGTGCTCACCCGCGTCGAGCTGCGGCTCGCCTGGCCGGCGATCCTCACCGGCATGCGGGTGGCCACGCAGATGCTGATGGGCATCGCGGTGATCGCCGCCTACGCGAAGGGCCCCGGCTTCGGCGCCGAAGTCTTCTCCGGGCTCACGAACGCGGGGAGCACGAACTCCCTGAACCAAGCCGTCACGGGCACGGTCGGGGTCGTCATCCTCGCCCTGATCCTCGACGGCATCTACGTCCTGATCAAGCGCTTCACCATTTCTAGGGGTGTCCGTGGCTGAGAACGAGGAAGTCTCCGGCGTCGAGATCGAGCTGGAGCACGTGACCAAGCGGTACCCCGGCACCCGCGAAGCGGCGGTCGACGACTTCTCCATGGTCGTGCCCGCCGGCAAGATCGTGGTCTTCGTCGGCCCGTCGGGCTGCGGCAAGACGACGACGATGCGGATGATCAACCGGCTGGTCCAGCCGACCTCCGGCAAGATCACCATCGGTGGTGAGGACGCGCTGAGCCTCGACGTCGACACCCTGCGCCGCCGGATCGGCTACGCGATCCAGCAGGCCGGGCTGTTCCCGCACTTCACCGTCGCGCAGAACATCGGCGTGGTGCCCGGCCTGCTCGGCTGGGACAAGAAGAAGGTCAACGACCGGGTCGAGGAGATGATGGACCTGGTCGGGCTCGACCCGGCCGACTTCCGCGACCGCTTCCCGCGCCAGCTCTCCGGCGGCCAGCAGCAGCGCGTCGGCGTCGCCCGGGCGCTCGCCGCGGACCCGCCGGTCCTGCTGATGGACGAGCCGTTCGGCGCGGTCGACCCGATCACCCGCGGCAACCTGCAGGACGAGCTGCTGCGGCTGCAGAGCGAGCTGAAGAAGACGATCGTGTTCGTCACGCACGACTTCGACGAGGCCGTGAAGCTCGGCGACAAGATCGCGGTGCTCGGCAACCAGTCGTCGATCATGCAGTACGACACGCCCGAGGCGATCCTGGCCAACCCGGCGAACGACACGGTCGCCGGCTTCGTCGGCGCGGGCGCGTCGCTCAAGCAGCTGACGCTGCTGCGGGTCCGGGACGTCGAGCTGGCGCAGGACGCGCTGACCGCGTCGGTCGACGACGACCCGGCCGAGCTCCGCAAGAAGCTCGAAGACCAGCGCAAGCACTTCGCGCTGGTCTTGGACGCGCGCCGCCGTCCGACGCGCTGGGTGCACTCGCGCGACCTGAAGCCGGGGGTGTCGCTGGCCAACGCCGGCAAGCCGCTGCGGGACATCGTCAGCCTGCAGTCGACCCTGCAGGACGCGCTGGAGGCGATGCTCGCCGAAGGCGGCTCGGTGCCGGTGACCGGCGCGCGCGGCGAGTACGCGGGCACCATCCAGCTGGACACCGTGATCGCGACCATCCAGCAGCTGCGCGAGGAGCACACGAACGGCGAGGAGGTGTCCGCATGACGGCTGCCGTCGATACCGGTTTCAGCACCGAATCCGGCTCCAAGCGCGCGGAACGCGTCCGGCTGTTCGCCCAGCCCGCCGTGGTGCTGGTGATCGTCGCCGTCACGCTGATCTGGGTGTTCTCCAGCGGGCTGAACGCGACCGAGAAGGAGACGCTCAACGCGTCTTCGCTGTTCACGGCGCTCGGGGACCACGTGCTGATGACGCTCGTGGTGACCGCGATCGTCGTGCTGGTCGCCGTGCCGCTCGGCGTGATCGTGACGCGGCCGTGGGCGCGCTTCCTCGCGCCGGTCTTCCTGGCGATCGCGAACATCGGCCAGGCGGCGCCCGCGCTCGGCGTGCTGGTGCTGTGGTTCATCGTCACCGGCTCGGTCGGCGGGCTGTGGGTGGCGGCGCTGCCGCTGGCCTTCTACTCGCTGCTGCCGGTGCTGCGGAACACGATGGTCGGCATCCAGCAGGTCGACGAGTCGCTGATCGACGCCGGCCGCGGCATCGGGATGTCGGCGACGGCGGTGCTGTGGCGGGTCGAGCTGCCGCTGGCCGTCCCGCTGATCCTGGCCGGCCTGCGCACGTCGCTCGTCCTGGCGGTGGGCACGGCGACGTTCGGCATGTTCGTCAACGCCGGCGGGTTCGGGCTCCTGATCGACACCGGCTACAAGCTGAACCTGACCTCGGTGCTGGTGACCGGCTCGGTGCTGGCCGTCGCGCTGGCGCTGCTGGTCGACTGGCTGGGCGCGGTCGCCGAACAGTTCTTCGGACCGAAGGGGCTGCGATGAAACTCCGGCGCATGACGGCCGTCCTCGGCGTGGCCGTGCTGGGCGCGACGCTCTCGGCGTGCGGCCTCACCGTCAACCAAGCCGTTCCCTACGACATCCAGCCGGGCACGATCCAGCCGATCCCGTCCCTGCAGGGCCTGAAGGTGACGGTGGGGTCGAAGGACTTCACCGAGAACATCATCCTGGCCTACATGTCCGAGATGGCGCTGTCCGCGGCGGGCGCGGACGTCGTCGACCTGTCGGACATCAAGGGGTCCAACTCGTCGCGGCAGGCGCTGCTGTCGGGCCAGACCGACGTCACGTGGGAGTACACCGGCACCGGCTGGATCAACTACCAGGGCAACGAGCTCCCGGTGCCCGGCGGCGAGAAGGCCCAGTACGAAGCGACGGCCAAGGCGGACGAAGAGAAGTTCGGCGTCAGCTGGCTGAACTACTCGCCGCTCAACGACCAGTACGCGTTCGCCGTCACCGAGGAGTACGGCGCGAAGAACAACCTGAAGACGACGTCCGACCTCGCGGCGTTCCTCAAGCAGAAGCCGGACCAGAACGTGTTCTGCCTGGAGACGGAGTTCACCAGCCGCCAGGACGGGTTCCCGGCCGCGGTGAAGGCCTACGGCTTCCAGAGCCCGAAGATCGAGAACTTCGGCATCGGCACGATCTACTCGGCGGTCGCGAGCGGCACCTGCCCGGTGGGCGAGGTGTTCACCACCGACGGCCGGATCTCCGGGCTGAACCTGCGGGTGCTCGAGGACGACAAGAAGGCGTTCCCGCAGTACAACGCGGTCCCGACGCTGCGCACGGAGTACCTCAAGGCGCACCCGGACATCCGCGGCCCGCTCGAGAAGATCGCCGCGGCGCTCGACAACGAGCAGATGGTCCAGCTGTGCAAGCAGGTCGACGTCGACGGCCAGGACGCGGGCAAGGTCGCCCACGAGTGGATGGTCAAGAAGGGCTTCGTGAAGTAGCTCGCCGCGAAACGACCCCCGGTGCGCGCACCGGGGGCCGTTTCCGTGTCAGGGTCAGATCCCCAGCCGGTGCAGCAGGTTGCCTTCCAGCCGCTCCAGCTCGCCGTGCACCGCGCGGTGCACGGACTTGCGCCGTGCCGCCGGCATCCGCTCCGCCGCCCGCACCGACGCCGACAGCTGCTCCAGCGTGTTCAGCGAGTCCTTCGCGAACTCCTGGTCGGCCTTCGACGCCTTCTCGGACTTCTGGAGATCGCGGCAGCCTTCGGCGACCCCCGCGATGCGGGCGTGCAGCGCCGCGCCGCGGCCGGTGTACTCACCCAGCTTGTCGACCGAAACCCCGAGCTTGCGTGCCTGGTAGCGGTCGTACAGCTCCCGCGCGCTGCCCGCCGCGCGCACCGCGAACGGCGCGACCACCGGGATCACGACCGGGCCGAGCACCTTCGCCACCGCGATCGCGTTCTTCGCCTTCTTGGGGGTGAACCTGGCATCACCCTCGACCTTGGCCTTGCGCGCCATGGCACCTCCAACGACGTGTCGAGGTCGAACTTACTGGTCGCCCGGGTGGCGGGCATGTCGGCTCGGCGGTGGGAATCTAGAGTGATCTCCATGAAGGGCGAGGTGGTACTCGACGCGGGAGCGGTCAGCCGCTGCCGCCGGCGTGTGCACCTGGAGCACGACCCCACGATGCGCGAGGTACCGCTTTCCCCGCCGGACCCCACCGCGCAGCAGCGGATCGACGACGCGACCGCCCACCGCGAGGACATCGTCACCCGGCTGATGGCGGCCAACCCCGGCAGCTGGGTGAAGGTCCCCCGCGATCTCCCGGCCCACGAGCGCGTCGAGCTCACCGAACAGGCCTTCGCGGCCGAAGCCCGCTACATCTGGGGCGCGCTGCTGCCGGTCGACCCGGCCGGGCACCGGCGCGGCGGCATCGACCTGCTCGTCCGCACCGGCCGCGGGTACGTCCCGGTGCTCGTCGTCCGCCACCGGATCTCCGACCGCGGAACCGGCGCCATCGTCACGGACCTGACGGACCTCGACCCGGCGCACCGCGCGGCCGACGAGAGCCGCAAGGTCCGGTCGCAGCCGCGTGACCAGCTGCGGCTCGTGCACATCCGCCGCATGCTGCAGACGCTCGGGCAGGCCGACGAGAGCCTCACCCTCGGCGGCGTCATCGGCCTCGACGCCGACGTCGTCGTCTGGCACGACCTCACCGCGGGCACCTGGCCGGGCGGGCGCAGCGCGCTCACCGAGTACCAGGTCCGGTTCGCCGACCGGCTCGCGATCGCCAGCGCGGCCGCGAACGGCGAGGAGCCGCTGGCCGAGCCGTCGCGCGTGCTGGAGTGCCGCCGCTGCCCGTGGTGGCCGACGTGCGAGAAGGTGCTCACCGAGACCCGCGACGTCAGCCTCGTCGTCCGGGGCGAGGACGCGGTGGAGCTGCGCCGCGCCGGCGTGTCCACTGTGGACAAGCTGGCCGCGCTCGACCCCACCGGCGACGCGCCGGAGATCAACTGGACCGGCGTGACGTTCCCGGACGCCGTCGTGCTCGCCCGCGCGTGGCTGGCGGACCTGACGCTGGTGCGCCGCGTCGACCGCGTCGAGGTACCGCGCGCCGACGTCGAGGTCGACGTCGACATGGAGAGCTTCGGCGACGCCGGCGCGTACCTCTGGGGCTGCCTGCTGACCGGCGCCGACATCGGGATTTCGCCGGGCTACCGGGCCTTCGCGACCTGGGATCCGCTGCCCACCGAAGACGAAGCCCGGTCTTTCGCAGAGTTCTGGGCCTGGCTCACCGACGTCCGCGAGCGCACCGACGCGGCCGGTCTGACGTTCCGCGCATACTGCTACAACGCGCTCGCCGAGAACCGCTGGCTTTTCGGCTCGGTCGAGCGCTTCGGCGACCACCCGGGCATCCCCGCGAAGAAGGAAATCCAGTCCTTTGTGGACTCGGATGAGTGGGTCGACCTCTTCCGCAGCGTCACCGACCAGTTCCTGTGCTCCCAGGGCAAGGGCCTGAAGGTGATCGCCCCGGTGGCCGGCTTCGCCTGGCGCGACCCGGAAGCGGGCGGCGAGGCGTCGATGCGCTGGTACCGCGACGCGGTCGGCATGGACGGCGAGGTACCCGACGCCGAGCAGCGCGAGCGGCTGCTGCGCTACAACGAGGACGACGTCCTGGCGACGCACGCGCTGCGGGAGTGGATCGACGCCCGGGCGCAGGCCGAAGTCCCGTACATGTTCGATCTCTGATTAGTTCATCGACTAAGACACTTGCCTGCTGGCACGTCTTGCGTATACTCGTCTACGAGTAATCGTGAACGAGGAGCCGGTTTGAAGAAGCGGAAGGTCGGCAGCATGCTCGGCCTCGCCGTGCTGTCCGTCGCGCTGGAACGCGCGATGCACCCGTACGAAATGGCGGCCGTGCTCAAGGAGCGCGGCAAGGACGCCGACATGCCGATCAAGTGGGGCTCGCTCTACACGGTCGTCGCAAACCTGGAGAAGCACGGCTTCCTGGAGGCCGTGGAGAGCGTGAAGGACGGCGGGCGGCCCGAACGGACCGTCTACCGGATCACCCCGGCCGGGCGCGAGGAGTTCGAGGACTGGGTCCGCGAGCTGGTCGGCACGCTCGACCGGGAGCCGCCGCGGTTCAAGGCGGGGCTGTCGATGCTGGGCGTGCTCGGCCCGGACCAGACGATCAGCCGGCTGCGGGAGCGGCTGGCGCAGCTCGACGAACGAGCCGAGGCGCACCGGGCGCAGCTCGAGCAGCTGCGCCCGCTGATGCCGCGGTTGTTCCTGATCGAGGCCGAATACGACCTCGCGATGACGGAAGCCGAGGGGCGCTGGGTGCGCGGCTTCCTCGAAGAACTGACCACCGGCGCCTTGCCCGGCATCGACGCCTGGCGGCGCTACCACGAAACCGGCGAATTCCCGGACGACCTGGGGGAGTTCGTGGAGAGGTAGGAACCGATGGAGACGACCCGCAAGCACAAGGTGCCCGAAATGGAGGGCTTCCAGGCCCGCTGGTACGCCAAGAACCGCGGCACCGAGGCGCAGCTCGCGCAGTACCGCCGCCAAGCGGCCGAGGTGACGGCGGGGCTGCCCGACGGCGCCGAGGTCCTGGAGGTGGCTCCCGGGCCGGGCTTCTTCGCCGTCGAGCTGGCGAAGCGCGGCTTCCGAGTCACCGGGCTGGACATCAGCCACACGATGGTCGAGATCGCCCGGGAAAACGGCGCGGGCCTGGAGATCGACTTCCGGCAGGGCGACATCACGCACGCGCCGTTCGCCGACGAGTCGTTCGACTTCCTGGTCTGCCAGGCCGCGTTCAAGAACTTCCGGCAGCCGGTGGCGGCGCTGAACGAGATGCACCGGGTGCTGCGCCCGGGCGGGTTCGCGGTGATCCACGACCTGAACCACGAGGCCACGGGCGCGGACATCGACCGCGAGGTAGCCGGGATGAACGTCGGTGCGGTCGCCGGGTTCACCGTCCGGCAGACGCTCGGGTGGCTGCGGCGCCGGGCGTTCACGCGGGAGCAGTTCGAGGCGTTGGCCACCGAAAGCGCTTTCGGTGGCTGCTCGGTGACGACCGACGGCATCGGCCTGGAGGTCCGCCTGACCCGCTGACCGCGACCGCCGGGGCACCTGGGGGTGCCCCGGCGGGAAGCGTCAGCGCGGGGCCATCCGCAGCGAGCCGTCCATGCGGACGACCTCGCCGTTCAGGTAGTCGTGGTCGATGAGCGACAGCGCGAGCTGCGCGTACTCGTCCGGCCGCGCGAGGCGCTTCGGGAACGGGATGCCGGCGGCGAGCGTCGCGCGGAACTCGTCGCTGACCGTCGCGAGCATCGGGGTGTCGACGATGCCCGGTGCGATCGTCAGCACGCGGATGCCGTGCGAGGCCAGGTCGCGGGCCGCGGGCAGCGTCATGCCGACGACCCCGCCCTTGGACGACGAGTACGCGACCTGCCCGATCTGGCCGTCGAAGGCCGCGATCGACGCGGTGTTGATGATGACGCCGCGAGCGTTGTCCTCGAGCGGCTCGGTCTTCGCGATCGCTTCGGATGCGACCGTCAGCACGTTGAACGTGCCGATCAGGTTGATCTGGATGACCTTCGCGTACAGCGCGAGGTCGTGCCGGCCCTTCTTGGACAGGATCCGCGCGGACGGCCCGATGCCGGCGCAGTTCACCACCGTCCGCAGCGGGACACCCGAGCCCGACGCGGTCGCGACGGCCGCCTCGACCTGCTCGACGTCGGTCACGTCGGCCTCGACGTAGGTGATGCCGTCGACCTGCTCGGCCTTCTCGATGGACGACGCCAGGTCGAGCGCGAACACCCGCGCGCCCTTGGCCGCGAGGGCCTTCGCCGTCGCCCCGCCGAGGCCGGACGCGCCCCCGGTGACGAGCGCCGCGGTGTCGGTGATCTGCATCTGTGCGGTTCCCTTCGCTGCTCTGACTCGGGACCCAGGTTAACGCTCGTTCGCACGGGTGGTTCGTGTCTTCGCTCACCGCTTTCGGGTACGACCGGTTCCGTTAGCGTCGTGGTCAACTCCGGCTGTCACCTTCAGCACCATGACGCCAGCTCGGATCGTGGTGGTAGGTACCGGTTACGTCGGCTTGACCACGGGGGCCTGCCTGGCCAGTCTCGGGCATTCCGTCACCTGCGTGGACGTCGACCGCGCGAAGGTGTCCCGGCTGAGCGCGGGGCGCGTCGACATCCTCGAACCGGGCCTGACCGACCTGGTCGCCCGCGGGATCTCGACCGGCCGCCTCCAGTTCGTGGTCGGCGCGCGCGACGCGGTCCGCGACGCCCAGGCGGTGTTCCTCTGCGTGCCGACGCCGATGGGGGCGGGCGGCTCCGCGGACCTGCGCGCGGTCGAGGCGGTGGCCGCCGAGATCGGGGACGTCCTGCCCGCCGGCTGCGCGCTGGTCACCAAGTCGACGGTGCCGGTCGGCACGTCGAAGCGGATCGAGGAGATGCTCGGCCGCGCGGACGTCCCGGTGGTGTCGAACCCCGAGTTCCTCCGCGAGGGCACCGCCGTCGCGGACTTCCTGGGCCCGGACCGGATCGTCGTCGGTTCGGACGACCGCGCCGCCGCCCAGTGGGTCGGCGACCTGTACGCCGAGCTGGACGCGCCACTGGTCGTCGCCGACGCGGCCAGCGCGGAGCTCGTGAAGTACGCCGCGAACTGCTACCTCGCGCTGAAGCTCTCGTACGTCAACTCGATCGCCGAGCTGTGCGAACGGCTCGGGGCGGACATCAACCTCGTCACCGAGGGCATGGGCCACGACCGGCGGATCGGCCGGACGTTCCTCAAGCCCGGCCCGGGCTGGGGTGGCTCGTGCCTGCCGAAGGACACGAGTGCGCTGGTCAAGGTGGCCGAGTCGGTCAACTACGACTTCAAGATGCTGACCTCGGCGATCGACGAGAACATCGCCCAGCGCGACCGGATCGTCGCCAAGATCGCCGGCGCGGTCGGCGGCACGCTGGCCGGCGCGCGGATCGGCGTCCTGGGCCTGGCGTTCAAGGCGGGCACGAACGACCTGCGCGACTCGCCCGCGCTCGCCGTGGCCTCGGTGCTGGGCGCGCTCGGCGCCGAGCTGACCGCCTACGACCCGGCCATCGACGGCGGGATCGACGGGATGACCGTCGTCGACGACGCCTACCAGGTGGCGAAGGACGCGGACGTCGTCGTCGTGCTGACCGAGTGGGCCGAGTTCAAGCACCTCGACTGGGCGGCGATGGCCCAGCTCATGGACGGCATCGACGTCGTCGACACGCGCAACCTGCTCGACCCGCGGGTGATCGTCGACGCGGGGCTGTCGTGGCAGGGCGTCGGGCGGCCGCGGGCGGCGGCGCGAATCAAGGTTTCGTGAGGACCTGATCTTGGTTAGGCTGGCCGCACGGCATCGCGTGTCGGTCACCGGCTGGGTGAGGCATGGAGGTGGCGGGAGTGCCCGTGGAGGCATTTCACCGTGTCAGTTTCCGTATCCGTTGAATTGAACCATTTGATCGTCCCGTCCCGGAACAACCGGGAATCCGCCGAATTCCTGGCGAACCTGCTCGGCCTCGAAGTCGGGGAGGAATGGGGTCCGTTCATCCCCGTCGAGACGCGCAACGGCGTCCGGCTGGACTTCGCGACCGTCCCCGAAGAGGACCTTCGCCTGCAGCATTACTGCTTCCTGGTCCCGGAGGACGACTTCGACGCCGTCTTCGCGAGGCTCGTCGAAACCGGCGTGACGTACCACGCCGACCCGATGGGAAAGCAGCTCGGCGAAATCAACCACAACCACGGTGGCCGTGGCGTCTACTTCCTCGATCCCGGCGGGAACGGGATGGAAGTCATCACGCAGCCGTACGAGCCGGAACGGCGTCGGCCGGCGTCTTGGTAAACGCTGTCTGGTAAAAGTTCCTTAGCAATGCGTACTATCGGGGCATGTTCACTACGAGGCCCGAGCTGGCCGGCACCTTCGGGATGGTGGCATCGACGCACTGGCTGGCTTCGGCCACCGGGATGGCGGTGCTGGAAGGCGGCGGCAACGCGTTCGACGCGGCGGTCGCGGCCGGGTTCGTCCTGCAGGTCGCCGAGCCGCACCTCTGCGGGCCGGCCGGGCAGGTACCAGGCCTCTTCGTGACGGCGGACGACCCGACCCCGCGGGCGCTGGCCGGTCAAGGCCCGTCGCCCGCGGGGGCCACGCCCGAGCATTTCGCCTCGCTGGGGCTGGACCTCATCCCGGGCAGCGGCCTGCTCCCGGCGACCGTCCCGGGCGCCTGGGACGGGTGGCTCCTGCTGCTCCGCGACTACGGCACGAAGTCGCTTCGCGAGGTCCTGACGTACGCGATCGGCTACGCGCGCGACGGCGTCCCGCTGGTGTCGCGGGTCAGCGACACGATCAGCGCCGTCTCGCAGCTGTTCACCGAGCACTGGCCGACGTCCGCGGCGCTCTGGATGCCGGACGGCAAGCCGGCTTCGGGCGTGCACCGGAACCCGGTCCTGGCGGACACGTGGGAGCGTCTGCTGCGCGAGGCGGAGTCCGTGTCGGGGCGGGAAGCGCAGATTGACGCGGGACGTCGTGCCTGGTCACAGGGTTTTGTCGCCGAAGAGATCGAGAAGTTCAGCCGGACCGCGTTCCGCGACGACTCCGGCCGCGACCACGCGGGCCTGCTGACCGGCGACGACCTGGCGTCGTGGTCGGCGTCGTACGAGGAACCGGCCTCGGTGGACGTCGGCGACTGGCGCCTGGTCAAGATGGGCGGCTGGACGCAGGGTCCGGCGCTGCTGCAGCAGGCGCTGCTGATGCACGGCTTCCGCGACGAGCTGTCCTATGTGGACGGCGTGCCCTCGGAGCGCACGGTCCACCTGGCGACCGAGGCGGCGAAGCTGGCCTTCGCGGACCGCGAGGCGTGGTACGGCGACACCGAAGTGCCGCTGGACGTGCTGCTTTCCGCGTCGTACACGGACTCCCGGCGGGCCCTGATCACCGACACGGCGTCCGCCGAGCTTCGTCCCGGCGACGCTCGCGGCCCCGCCCGGCTCCCGGCGATCCTGGACTCGTTGCAGGGCATGCAGGCCGAAGGCGGCGCGACGGGTGAGCCGACGGTGGGCCCCCAAGGCCGGACCCGCGGCGACACGGTCCACCTCGACGTCGTCGACGCGGCGGGCAACCTGGTGTCGCTGACGCCGTCGGGCGGCTGGCTGCAGTCGAGCCCGGCGATCCCGTCGCTGGGCTTCTGCCTCGATTCGCGCGGGCAGATGTTCTGGCTGGAGCAGGGCCTGCCGAACTCCCTGGCGCCCCGCAAGCGCCCCCGCATCACGTTGTCGCCATCACTGGCCCTGCACGACGGAGTCCCGACGCTGGCATTCGGCACCCCGGGCGGCGACCAGCAGGACCAGTGGCAGCTGTGCTTCTGGCTGGCCCACGTGTACGGCGGCCTGAACCTCCAGGAGTCGATCGACTCACCGGCCTGGCACACGACGGCGTTCCCGAGTTCGTTCTACCCGCGTTCGTGGAACCCGCGCGAGCTGGTGGTGGAATCCCGGCTGGGAGCGTCCACTTTGGACGCATTGCGCAAGCGCGGCCACTCCCTGGTGGACGCGGGCGACTGGGCCTTGGGCCGCCTCTCAGCGGTCTCGAAGTCCGACGGTCTCCTCCGAGCGGCGGCCAACGCCCGGGGCATGCAGGGCTACGCGGCCGGGCGTTAGAGCGCGAGCGAGGCCCAGCCGCCGCCCTCGGCGAGCAGCGTCCGCAGGCCCTGGGCGAGGGTCGGCGAGACGGCTGCCCGCACTGCTCTTGTCAAGCGCAGTTGCGCCGGGACAGCCGAGTTATCCACATCCACTCCGGCTATCCACAGATTTGCCGCACCACTGCTTTCCGCCCCCACCGCCGATACGCTGGAAGCGGGGCCGGTCCCCCGGAGAGGGTGGGGGCTGGGCAGGTGACCCAGACAGGCCCTCGGCGGGGGTGCCGTCCCAGTCCGGCCGGGGCCAAGCGCTCGACCCGAGTTCGAGCCACAACCGCCATCCCGCGGTCAGCTCGTCGTGGTCACGCGGCACCCATTGCCCGGCCATGCTTCGAGTGTGCGCCCGTGAGCACGGCCCGGCGGATGGGATTCCTCACTTCGCCGGCTGCTGCCAGAGCCAGAACTCGATGCCCTGGTTGTCGGTGCAGTCGGCCGTCAGCCCGTACGGGTGGTTCTCCACTTCGCCCGCCTGGCCGCCCTGCTCGCGAACCCGCGCGAGCGCCGCGGACAAATCGTCCACCGCGAACATCAGCTTCCAGCCGACCTGGCGGCCCGGGCCGCCCCACAAGCCGCCCGGCTGGCCGTCGCCCTCGATGTTCCAGGCGCCCTCGACCGAACCCTGGGTGAACTGCCAGCCCAGCACCGCGCCGTAGAACGTCTTCGCGGGCTCGTCGGCCGGGACCTGGAACGTGAAGTACATGGCCTCGCCCTGCTTCGGGGAGGGGGCGGGCTTGGGTGCGGCCTGCGAGACCAGCCAGCGCTGGCCGAACGGGTCGCGGAACGAGCCGCCCCGGCCGTACGGCGAGTCGCTCACCGGGCGGATCAGCGTCGCGCCCAGCTCCAGCGCCCGGTTCACGCTGACGTCCGCGTCCGGCACCTCCACCCGCACCGATGCGCCCCCCTGCTGCGGCGCGACGTGCCCGATCTCCGGGTACTCCTCGGCGAGCATCAGCACCGCGTCGCCGATGGCCAGCTCGGCGTGCCCGATGCGGCCGTCGTCCATGAGGATCGGCTCGCCGCGGCGGGTCGCGCCGAAGACGTCGACGTAGAAGTCGAGCGCGGCTCGCGCGTCGGACACGGCGAGGTAGGGCGTCAGCGAGCGCAGTTCGGCGTCGGTCGCCGGTGCTTCGGTCGTGGTCGTCATATCGGCTCCGTTCAAGATGACGCGACGCAGGTTGTCGCGCAGTTCGGCGGCGAAGTCCGGGTCGGGACCGACCCGCTCGGAGGGCCGGCGAAGCGCGTCGAAAGGCTCAGGCATCGCGACCCTCCTTCTCCTCGTAGGCGCGCCGGAACGCGGCACGGGCCCGCACGAGCAACGCCTCGGTGGCGTGCACGCTGCGCCCCAGGTGGCCGGCGACCTCGGGCACACCGAGGCCGTCGACGTACCGCAGGGTCAGGGCCGCGCGGTGGTGCGACCCGAGGGATTCGAGCACCTGTCTCGCGCGCAGGGCGTCGAGCTGCTCGTCCCACGGGTCCTCGACGTCCGGTGCACCGTCGTGCACCAGCCGCAGCCCGCGTTCCTCACGTTCTTTGCGCCGCCAGTGGTCGGCGAGCTTGTGCCGGGCGACGCCGATCAGCCACCCGGTGCTCACTGGAGGTGCGTACTCCTTGCGACAGGCGGCGACCGCCCCGAGGAAGGTCTCGGAAGTGAGTTCCTCGGCGAGCGTGCGGTCACCGCACCGGGACAGCAGGTACCCGTAGACCTCCGGCAGGGCCGTCTCGTACAGCCCGAGCAGCGCGAAGGCCGGGTCCGGTCGTACCCGAGGTTCCGTCACACCCTCATAGTCGTCCGGCGCGCGACTTTTCCGACGGGTGAACTTGGCCTTTTTTCGGCGGCCAGCTCACCCGGATGGTGACGACGTGGTCCCGCCGCCCGGGAAACAACCGGTAGACGCTCACGACGAAGGTCCCGGGCTTCGCGCGCTTGCGGGACAGGTAGTCGTGCGCGCAGGCGGTCCCGTACCGGACGGTCCACCCCTGGTAGCGCTCGCTGCGGTGCTCGAGGACGAACCCCATGTCATCGACGAGCTCGGTGTATTCGTGCACCCTGCGCTCGCCGGCTTCGCGCCGGTACTCGAGCTCGTGGGGGTAGCCGTACCTGTCCATGACCTGCAGGTTCTCGACGCAAGTCAGCGCGACGCGGCCCGCACACGGGAATCCCACATCGGCACACCCGGCCTACGATTCGTGGTTGATCGACAGCGAGGGGTGACCACCATGGATCGGCCGACCAAGCCGAACTACCGACGGCGCCAGCTCGGCCGCACCCTGCGCAAGCTACGCGAGGCGGCGGGGCTGAGCCAAGAGGAAGCGGGCCGCCCGCTGCGGTTCTCCACGTCGAAGATGAGCCGGATCGAGCAGGGCTACATCCCGGGCTACAACGACTTCCTGGCGCTGCTCGACCGCTACGGCATCATCAGCTCGGACTACGGCGAGTACGTGCGGATGTTCGACTACGCCAAGGAAAAGGGCTGGTGGCACGCCTTCGGCTTGAGCGATCGCGGTTTCGTGAGCGTGGAAGCCGAAGCCTCCTGGATCTGCAACTACCAGCTCGGTTTCGTGCCCGGCCTGCTGCAGACCGAGGAGTACATGCGCGCAACCTTCGCCGGTGCCCGCGACCCCGTGGAAGGTGAGCTGCTCGAGAACCAGGTGCGGGTCCGGCTGCGCCGCCAGAATCGCCTGACCGAGGCGCCGGTGCTGAACCTGCACACGGTGGTTGACGAGTTCGCCCTCCGCCGCGAGCCATGCGACGCAGCGCAGCTGCGTCGCATGCTCGCGGCGGGCGAGCTGCCGAACGTCGAGATCCAAGTGCTGCCGCAGACGGTCGGCTCGCACGATGGTCTCTACAGCAACTTCATCCTCGCGGGCTTTCCCGACCGGGCGGAGCCCGACTTGGCTTATCTCTCTTACGGTTTCGGCTCGCTTCAGATCGAGAAGGAGGCGGAAGTTCGCGCTGCTAGGCTGACTTTCGACCATCTCGCCGATCGCGCCCTGGATCACGAGGACTCGCGCAAGCTCATCGCGAGGATGATCGCCGAGGTGTGATCCGAGCGGAGGCAATCATCGTGAACTGGCGTAAGAGCAGCTACAGCGGCGGCGGTGTCAACGATGACTGCGTGGAGGTGGCGTTCATCGGTAAAGCCGTAGCCGCTCGGGACTCGAAAGCCCCCACGGCCGGGGCACTCGAAGTGCCGCCGGCCGCGTGGTCCGCCTTCCTCTCCACCGTCACACCCGGGGGTCCGGCAACCGCCGCGCGGTGATCGCGACCACCACCGCCAGCAGCGCCACCACCCCGATCACCCACGCGAACGCGTCCCGGCTGCCCAGCGAGCCCGACAGCTCCGCGTACAAGCTCCCCAGCACCGCCACTCCCAGCGCCAGCGACGTCTGCTGGTTCGTCGTCATCACCCCGGAACCCACGCCGGCCAGGTCCGTCGGCACGTGGGACAGCACGATCCGGAACAACGTCGTCGACGCCAGGCCGTTGCCCACGCCGATCGCCACCATCGCCGGGGCCAAGTCGAGAATGGTCACGTTCGGCCAGGCCGCCAGCGTCGTGCACAGCAGCGCCACCATGCCGAGCACCACGATGGCTCCGCCGGCCGGCACGACCTTCTGCCCGTAGCGCGCCACCAGGCGGCTGCTCAGCATCGACACCGTGAAGTACGCGACCGCCGTCGGGGTCAGCGCGGCGCCCGCACCGAGCGGGCCGAAGTGCAGACCCTCCTGCAACGTCATCGCGAACACGAACATGAACGAGCCGAACGCGACGAAGAACGGCACCGCCACCATCAACCCGCTCCGCACGCTCGGCAGCCGCATCACCGACGGCGGCAGCAGCGGCGTGCCACCCCTGCGCTCCAGACGTCGCTCGACGTGCACCAGAGCCGCGGCCGAGAACGGCGACAGCGCCAGCAGCACGATCGACCACGCCGGCCAGCCCAGCGCGCGGCCCTCCATCAGCGGGACCAGCAACGACAGCAGAGTGGTCGCCAGCAACAGCGTCCCCAGCCGGTCGATGCCCAGCGGGTTGTGCGCGCGGCTTTCCGGCAGCCGCCGGGCCATCACCAGCACCACCAGCCCGATCGGCACGTTCACCAGGAAGATCGGCCGCCAGCCCGTCCCGAAGACGTCCGCCGCCACCAGGGCGCCGCCCAGCAGCTGGCCGACGACCGTCGACAAACCGCCCGTCGCGCCGAAGAGCCCCAACGCGCGTGAACGCTCTTCGCCGGACGTCGTCGCCTGGATGATCGAGAGCACCTGCGGCAGCAGCAACGCCGACGCCGCCCCCTGCGCGGCGCGGGCGATCACCAGCGTGGTCGCCGTCGGGGCGATTCCGCAGGCCAGGGACGTCAGCGTGAACAGCCACAGGCCCACGAAGAACAGCCGCCGCCTGCCGAACGAGTCGCCGAGGCGGCCGCCGACCACCAGCAGGACCGCGTACGCGATGCCGTACGCCGCCACCACCAGCTCGAGCGTCGCGGTGGACGCGTGGAGGTCGGCATCGATCGTCGGCAGCGCGACGTTGACGATGAAGAAGTCGATGATGGGCAGTGCCGCCCCCAGCAGCACCGTGACCAGGCCGGCGGGGGTCAGTCCCGGCCTGGCCGGAGCGCCGGAGGTCATCGGCGCGAGTTCTGTCGTGGTCATGGGTACTACGATCGCCCCGGATTTAAACTGGTACCAGTTGTCGTTTATCCAGGTATCACGACTACCTGGTACCAGGTCCGGAGACGTGCGATCCTGGCACCATGACCACCGCCGTCGAATCCGACCTCCGCCGCCAGGAGCTGGCGAGGTTCCTGCGCAGCCGTCGCGAGCGGATCACGCCCGAGCAGGTCGGGCTCCCGCTGCACGGCCGCCGGCGCACGCCGGGGCTGCGCCGCGAAGAGGTCGCGCAGCTCGCCGGCGTCGGGGTCACCTGGTACACGTGGCTGGAGCAGGGCCGCGACATCAACGCGTCCGAGCAGGTGCTGCAGGCGATCGCCCGCACGCTGCGGCTCGACCCGCACGAGCACACGCACCTCTTCCGCCTGGCCGGGGCGCCCGAGCCGGAGAACGAGAAGGACTGCCAGGTCATCTCGCCGCAGCTGGAACTGATGCTGAAGAAGCTCGAGCCGTACCCGGTCGCGGTGCGCAACGCCCGCTGTGACCTGCTCGGCTACAACCGCGGCTACAGCTGGCTGATGGGCGACGTCGACGGGATCCCGTTCGAGGACCGCAACACCCTGGTCCAGTGCCTGCTCAACCCG
This sequence comes from Amycolatopsis sp. NPDC005961, assembly GCF_040629235.1. Taxonomy (NCBI): domain Bacteria; kingdom Bacillati; phylum Actinomycetota; class Actinomycetes; order Pseudonocardiales; family Pseudonocardiaceae; genus Amycolatopsis; species Amycolatopsis sp. NPDC005961. Next base: position 189,531 of record NZ_JBEXVF010000008.1, read on the forward strand.
GAGTGGCGCAAGCGGATGCTCGACTGGGACACGAACATCCCGCGCGTGATCGCGTCCTTCCGCGCGGCGATGGCCGAGCACGTCGCCGAGCCGGCGTGGAAGAACCTGGTCAAGCGCCTCAAGGCGGAGTCGCCGTTGTTCGCCGAGCTCTGGCCGCACCACGACGTCAACTCCGAGCCGATCCGCACCAAGCGGTACATGCACCCGGACGTCGGGCTGCTGCAGTTCAACTTCACCTACCTCTACTCGGGCCGCCGCTCGGAGATCACGGTGTCGACCTACACCCCGGCCGACGAGGAAACGGCGGCGAAGCTGCCCCTCGTGTTCGACTGACGACGTACGCCGGGAGCGCGCTCCGAGACGGACGCGCCACCGCGCCGCGCCCGGTAGGTTTCGCGGCATGAGAAGGCCGCCGTGGGCAGGACGCGTGGCGCGCACCGTCGTCGTTCTGGTCTTCGTGCTCGGGGCGACCAGCGCGTCTTCGCGGTGGCAGCCCGGGGCGACACCGCTGACCCCACCCGCCGCCGCGTGGCTGGCCGCGACCGTCCTGACGCTGCTGTTCGTCCCCCGCTTCCCGCTGACGCTCTTCCTGGTCGCGTCCGCGTCCGCGTTCGGCTACTACTCCTCCGGGCTGCCCGGCGGACCGGTCATCCTGGTGCCGACCGTCGCGTTGTTCGTGCTGACCCGGCAACGCGGACCGCTCACCGCGGGCATCACCGGGAGCTGCGCGCTCGCCGCCGCATACGTCTGGCACGTCGTCGTGACGAGGTCGTTCACGCTGGAAGCGGGGGCCGCGTTCCTCGTCGTCTGGCTGACCGCCGTCATCGGGGTCGGGACCGCCGTCCGCTACCAGCTCGACGCGCTCGCCGCGCGCCGCGGGCAGGCCGACGAGCACCGGCACCGGCTCGCCGAGCAGGAACGGCTGCGGATCGCCCGCGAGGTGCACGACGTCGTCGCGCACAGCCTCGCCATGATCAACGTCCAGGCGGGCGTCGCCGCGCACGTCGCCGACCGGCGGCCCGAGCAGGCGAAGGAGGCGCTGCTCAACATCAAGGCGGCCAGCGCGTCCGCGCTCAAGGACCTGCGCGCGACCCTGTCAGTGCTGCGCTCGGGCGAGGACAAGGCGCCCGCACCGAGCCTCGCCCAGGCCGCCGAACTGCTGGCACACGCCCGCGACGCCGGGCTCACGGTCGACGTCCACGGCGAGCCCGGCGACCTCCCGGCCCCGGTCGACGCGGCCGCCTACCGGATCCTGCAGGAGTCGCTGACGAACGTCGTCCGGCACGCCGACCAGCCGGAACACGTCGACGTCCGGTTCGAACGCCGAAACGGGACCTTCACCCTGAGGGTGCGCGACGACGGCCGCGGCACCACCCCGCCGACGCCGGGCCACGGCCTGCGGGGCATGAGCGAACGCGCCGCCGCGCTCGGCGGGCGGTGCACCGCCGGGCCGGTCGACGGCGGTTTCGAAGTGTGCGTCGAGCTACCGATCGAGGGAGAAGCATGATCCGCGTCCTGCTGGCCGACGACCAGGTCCTGGTCCGCGCCGGGTTCCGCGTGCTGCTGGAGACCGAGGACGGCTTCGAGGTGTGCGGCGAGGCGGGCGACGGTGAGCAGGCGGTCGCCGGCGCGATCGAACACCGGCCGGACATCGTGGTGATGGACATCCGGATGCCGGGCGTCGACGGTCTCGAAGCCACCCGCCGGATCACCGCGAACCCCGACCTCGCCGGAACGAAGGTGCTGGTCCTGACCACTTTCGACGTCGACGAGTACGTCTACGAAGCGCTGCGTTCGGGCGCCAGCGGGTTCCTGCTCAAGGACACCGAGCCGGTCGAGCTGCTGCGCGCGCTGCGGGTGGTGGCGGACGGCGAGGCGCTGCTGGCGCCGACGGTCACGCGGCGGCTGATCCAGGAGTTCGTCGGCCGCCCGGAGAACCGGCGCATCGACACGAGCGCGGTCCGCGAGATCACCGACCGTGAGCGCGAGGTGCTGGGCCTGGTGGCGGGCGGCATGTCGAACGACGAGATCGCGGCCCACCTGGTGATCTCCACGGCGACGGCGCGCACCCACGTCAGCCGCATCATGACGAAGATCGGCGCCCGCGACCGGGCGCAGCTGGTGGTGCTGGCCTACGAATCGGGGCTGGTCACCCCGCGTCACTCCGCCTGACCCGGCGCACGACGCGGAACGCCCGGAACAGGAACACCACCGCGAGGGCGGCGACCAGGCAGATCCAGATCATGTCGCCTCCTTCCCACGGCCGATGCTCTGCTTACAGGGCGTTCGGGAGTGGGACGGCGTTCACCGACACGGCGGAAGTCACACCTTCGGGCTACTCGGAGACCTTCTGCAGCCAGATGTTCCCGCCGGAGTTGCCGGCCAGCTCGGGGACCCGGCCCTCCAGCAGTTCACGGTGGTGGGCCCACATGAACTGCTGGTACCAGCGGACCTCGAAGCGCCGGTTGTACATCAGGAACGCCCGGAGCAGGTAGTCCTCCTGCCACGCGCGCCCTTCGACCAGCCAGTCCATCGGGTACTCGAACGGGAAGAAGACGTCGTGGACGTGCACCCACACGCCGTCGTTGAGCCGGGGGAGCACCTCGAAGAACAGGTAGTTGACGTCGGAGCCCGCCTTGACCACGTGGGTCGAGTCGATGAACAGCACGTCGCCGGCCTGCAGCTGCGCGAACGTCTCCAGCGGGACGTCCTGCACCGCCTGGCCGAGCACCGTGACGCGCTCCTCGTCACCCGGGCGGAACAGGCTTTCCAGCAGTTGCGGGTACGGCTCGATGCAGGTCAGCTCCAGCTCGGGGAGCCAGCCGTCGGCCGTGTCGAGCGTCATCGCCGTCGAGTAGCCCGAGCCGACCTCGATCATCCGCTTCGGACGCAGGTGCCGGAGCATCGTGTGCAGGATGATCGCGTCCGACCACGAGTACGCCGTGTTCTCGTAGAAGTACCGGTGCTTGTCGGTGCGCTCGGCGGTGAACGGGAGGTCGGCGGCGAGGTCCGCGAGCGTGCCGAACAGCTCGACCTGCTCGGCTTCCCGCAGGTCGATCGCCGGCGGGCGGGCGGTGATGTCGAACATCGCCGCAGCTCGGTTCCCGATCTCCTCCTTTGAGGCGAACGGCGAGTAGAAGTGCCCGGGCGGCACCCACGTGCGGTACTGCTCCTCGAACGCCTGCTTCTCCTCGACGACCTCGGCGTGGCGCGCGAGCAGCTCGTCGTGGTGGTTCATCAGGCTGTCGTAGCGCGCGGACAGCTGGTCGAGGCGCGCCGTCAGCCTGCTCTCGCGGACTTCGAGGTCGTCGTACGACTTCCGGGCGACGGCGTAGCGCTTGACCAGCTGGCGGAGCCGCTTCTCGAGCTGCATCTCAGTTGTTCGTGCGTTCGGTCGGCGGCGCCTTCTGGACCTGCGCCGACAGCAGCGTCTTGAACGAGCTGAGCGTCGCGTCCTTGTCCTTGCCGTACGCGTCGACGATGATCACCCGGCCGTACAGGACGTACACCGCGCGGTAGACCGTCTGGTCACCGCCGTCCGGGGCGGCGAACACCGGCACACCGTGCAGTGACAGGTCGCGGCTGGCGGTCAGGCCGCCTTCCTGCTGCGCGTTCGCGTACTCCTGGACCACCGGCCCGGTGGACTGCTTGTCCGGCATTTCGAGCGCGTAGAGGCCGAGCGTGACGTCGCCGTCGGTCGTGGTCTTGAGCAGACCCTCGGTCATCCCGCCCTGCTTGAGCCGCTCGGTCACGGTGGCCGGCAGGAACTTCGCCGACTCGAGCTTCGCGATGTCGAACGTGCCCCCGCCGGCGCGGGTCTTGCCGGCCGGCGTCACCAGGGCCGAAGAGTTGTCGCTCGGCTCGGACTTCGCCGCGGGCGGCTCCGGCAGCGGCTTGGTGGTCGGCGCCGGTGGCGGCTGCTGCTGGCTGGAGCTCTGGGCCACCGGGGTGCTGCCGCCGTTGTCCTTGATGAACAGCGCCCAGACGCCGAACCCGAGGCCGGCCAGCACGACCAGCCCGATCGCGGCGAACGCGATCTTCTTGCCCTTGCCGGACGACGGCTGGGTCTGGAACGTCTCGGGGCCCTGGCTGATCCAGCCCGCGTTGCCGGTGTTCTGCGGGCCCATCGGCGGGAAGTCCGAGCCGCCCCACGGCGGGCTGACGTCCTGCGGGGCCGCGCCCCACGGCTGCTGCTGTTGCTGCTGCCCCGGCTGGGGGAACCCGCCGGCGGGCGAAGGCTGGTTGTAGTTCGGCTGCATCGGCTGCGGGAACCCGCCCGAGGGCGAGTTCGGGTGCTGCTGCTGCCACGGCTGCACGACCTGGGTGCGCTCGCCGCCGCCCGCGTCGGCGTTGGACACGACCTGCGTGGCGTCCGCCGAACCCCCCGGGTCGGCGTTGGGCTGCTGCTGCGCCGGCGGTGACACCGGCGTGATGATCTGGGTCTCCGCGGCGGTCGACGGCTGCTGCTGCGACGGGCTGTCGTTGGCCGTGACGGCCATGCTCAGCACGCGATCACGCCGGGTCCGGTACTCGTCCGCGGTCAGGCTCCCCGCTGCGAGCTCCTCGTCCAGCCTGCGCAGCTCTTCCTGCCAGGTCACCCCGGTACCCCCTTCGGGTAGGTCTCGTCCCGAAACCATGCGAACGTGCGGGTGCGCGGCCGAATCCCTCCTGGCCGCACGCAGCCATTGTGCACGGGTGCCCTCACCCGTTGGCGGCCACCACCCCGTCGTTACCGACGTGAGTCGCTGGGCCGCCGGCGAGGTCAGCGCGGGTGCCGGGCGAGTGCGTTCGCCAGCTCGCCGATCGTCTGGTCGCGCAGCAGCGACGACGAGCCGCCGGTGACGCTGCGCTCGACGAATTCGAAGGTGACGACGTCCCGGTCGGCGAACATCTGGGCCAGCTGGTCGACGTTGCTCTCCGCCACGGTGTCGCCGTGCACGATGGTGACGTCTTGGCAGGTCGCGGCCAGGTACGGCGTCGCGAACTGGGTGAAGGAGTCGGCCACGATCCCGACCTTGGGGGCGATCGAACCGACCGGCGCCGCGCCGTCCGGCTGCGTCAGGTGCAGTGGCGACCGGAAGTCGCTGGCGATGTAGCGGGTGCGGTCCGCGCCCCCGTCGGTGCTGAGGCTGTACGTCGGCAGCTGCCGCTGCTCGGTGCGGCCGAGCACGCGGGCCAGGTCCGCCGGCCACGGCCGGACGCCGTCGGGCGCGGCGCGCCAGTTCGTCGTGCTGCCGGGCGTGATCGCCTGGCCCAGCGCGTAGGTCAGGACCAGCCCGCCGTCGTAGGACCAGTGCGTGTCGTTCGGGTCGTAGAGCGGCCGGCCGAGCCGCTGCTTGGCGTCGGCGAGCGCGGGGCGCAGGTCCAGCGCGCCGGTTTCGCGCGGCACCCGGTTCCAGAAGTCGGTGGTCCTGGCCTGGGCGCAGGACTTGCCGACGTAGTCGTCCGGCAGGTGGCTCGGCTCTTCGGTGTACTTGTCCGGCGCGAAGACCAGCACGAACTTGCGTCCGGAGCTCTCGACCGCCCCGCGCAGCCGCTGCAGCGCGGAGACGACGTGGTCGACGTCCATCACCGGCCGGCACTTCGCGTTGACGTCCTCGCCGAGGTACAGCCAGCCGTCCTTGCCCGGGATCACCTGCGGGTAGACGTACCCGGGGACGTCGCCGGTGCCCGCGGGGTGCTGGCCCTGGTCGATGCCGACGGTGTCGTGGTTGGTGCCCTGCCCGGAGCCGGGCGGGTCGCCGAAGAAGCCGGTGCCGATGCCGTCCGCGGCCTGCACGCCGGCCTGCCGCAACGGCAGGTGGTCGGTGGCCCAGCCGGTCAGCCCGGTGAAGAACCCCCAGCCGTCGGAGAGGCTGGGGAACGGCCGCAGCGGCCGGTTCTCGAACGCCGTCGGCTGCACGCCCACGACCCACAGCAGCACCGGCGCCATGAAGAAGACGATCGCGCACGTCAACGCCGTGCGCTGCCGGCTGCTGTGCCGCGGGCGGTAGAGGTTGTGCTCCTTCGGGAGCCAGGACTCCGGCGTCAGCGGCAGTTTCCCGGTGGCGGGTGACTGCGGACGGAGTCGGGACGGCACGCCCGTATCCTAGCGCCGGGCCGGAACCGGACGAGCCGGAACCGGGGATGCGGGGAATGGCGATGAGCGACCGGGGACCCGGCTACGAGCAGCGCTTGGCGCGCGAGCGCGAGACGTTCGCCGGTCAGGTCGAGGTGCACGGCAACCTGCCGCCGTCGGCGCACCACTGGTCCGAGCGGCACACGCGGCCGAAGCTCGAAGCACTCGGCGTCGCGAGCATCGACCAGCTGATCACCGGCGAAATCGGCCGGCGGGCGGAGCAGCTCGACCGGGACGTCGTCGTGCTCTCGCTCGGCAGCGGCAACGGCGACCAGGAGCTCGGCTGGCTGCGCGCGCTGGCCGAAGCCGGCCGGTCCAACGTGCGGCTTCGGCTGCTGGAGCTGAATCCCGACATGCAGGCGCGCGCGGAAGCCTCGGCGCGGGAGCTGGGCGTCGCCGACCGGGTCGAGCTGCTCACCGCCGACTTCAACACCTGGCGCGCCGACACCGCCCACGACGTCGTCGTCGGTTATCAGGCGCTGCACCACGTCCTCGACCTGGAACACCTCTACGGCCAGATCCGCGCCGGGCTCGACCCCGGCGGCGTCCTCGTCGTGCACGACATGATCGGGCGCAACGGCCACCGCCGCTGGCCGGAGGCGCTGGAGGTCATCGACCGGATCTGGGCGACGCTGCCGCCGCGGCTGCGCCGCAACGCGATGACCGGCGCGGTCGACGAGCAGTTCGTCGACATCGACTGCGCGGCCGACGGCTTCGAGGGCATCCGGGCCCAGGACGTGCTCCCGGTGCTGCTCGACCACCTGCACCCGAGCCTGTTCTTCCCCTACGGCAACGTGATCGACCCGTTCGTCGACCGGATCTACGGCCCGGGCTTCGACCTCGCCGAGCCCGCCGACGTGCGGCTGCTCGACCACCTCGGAACCCTCGACGACACCCTCGTCGACCTCGGCGTCGTCAGCCCGACGCACCTCATCGGCCTCTTCCACCCCACCGAGCAGCCCCTGCGGGTGCACGGCTCCCGGACGCCGGAGCGGTCCGTGCGCGACACGAGCGTCGTCGACCCGGCCGGGCGCGTTTCGTTCCGGCCCGGCGGCACCACCGGGGACCGGCTGGTGCGCGGAGCCGGCGTCGTGACCGGCCGGATGAACGGCGTCGCCCACGACGACTGGGCCGCGCCGTCGGTCGAGTTCCCGCTCCTCACCACGGCGGCGGTCGGAGCGCTCGAGCTGCGCACCTTCGTCCCGGACGACTCGGCCGACCACGGCAGCGTGACGATCGCGGTCGACGGCGTGCCGGTCGCGAAGGCGGACGTCGGACCGGGACTGCGCGAGCAGGTGGTGCCGGTCGCGATCGACGCGCACCGGCAGGTCCGGCTCTCGTTCGACGCCGACTGGTCGATCACGGCGGGTTCCGGCGCCGACCGGCGGACGCTGGCCTACATCCTGGTCGGGCTGCGCGTCCTCGAAAGGTGAGGCCCGGTCCCGCGCCCCTGTTCGGACGGCTACTGTGCCGATAGTTACCAATCCGACCACAGCCACGGCCGAATCGGTCAGTGGCAACAGTTACCCGCCGCTCGCGGGTCGGCCTGCTTTTGGCCGGATTGGTAACCTGCCCGCCATGGGCAAGGGGACGAACGGCGAGCGGCTGATCGAGTGGACCGGCGAGCGGTGCGTGCCGTGGACCGAAGACCTCCAGGTCATCTACGAGCACTACCACCGCTACGCGTTCGCGGCCCGGTTCGTCGAGGGCAAGCGCGTCCTCGACCTGGCCAGCGGTGAGGGCTACGGCAGTGCGCTGATGGCCAGGTCGGCCGCCGCCGTCGTCGGCCTCGAGCTGGACCCGGTCACCGTCGAGCACGCCAGGAAGAACTACCCGGGCGTCCGCTTCGAGACCGGTTCGATCACCGACCCCGCGGCGCTCGACGGCGAGAAGTTCGATGTCATCACCTGCTTCGAGGCGATCGAGCACGTCGACGAGCAGGACCGGCTGATGGAGCTGGTCCGCAACCGGCTCACGCCGTCCGGGATCTTCCTGTGCAGCACGCCGGACGTCGAGGTCTACTCCCACGACCACGGCAACGAAAACCCCTACCACGTGCACGAGCTGACCGGGCCGGCCTTCCGGTCGCTGCTCGCGGAGAGCTTCGAGCACGTCGTGGTGCTCCGCCAGAACGTCGCCGTCGGCTCGCTGATCCACGACGACGGCGCGGGCGCGGGTGCCGAAGTGCTCACCCTGCGGACGGACGACGCCGACGGCTGGGTCGTCGAGCCGGGAGCCCCGCACACCTACTTCATCTCCGTCGCGTCGGCCGAGCCGGTCGAGGTCCTCGCGACGTCCGCGATGCTCGACCCGAAGCTGACGCTCGTCGCGCGCGCCGCGGCCGAGGCCGGGCGGCTGCACGCCGAATTGGCTCGCACCGAGGCCGAGCGCGAGCGGGCCGCGGCCGCCGAAACCCGCCTGACCGCCGAGCTGGCCGACGCCACCGCCACCGGACGGCAGGCCGCCGCCGAGCGCGACGAGGCGCTCGGCCAGGCCGAGCGCGCCCGCGAAGACCGGCGCCGCGCGGCCGAAGAGCTGAACCTCCTCAAGCGCAAGTCCGGCTACGACACCGAACGCCTCGCGTGGCTGGCGGGCAACAACACCGGGCTCGCCGACACGATCGGCCGGCTCGCCGCCGAGAACGAGAAGCTCCGCGCGGAGACGTCGGCGCTCGCGCAGCGGCTGATCGGCAAGTACCGCGGGTCGATCGAGAAGTTCGCCCCGCGCGGCACGCGCCGGCGTGACCTCTACGAGACGGCGCTCGGACGTCAGGCGGGCGCGGCTCCGGCCACGCCGCCGGTGCCGGGGCCGGTCGCGGTCACCACCAGCGACCAGCCGATCGTCAGCGTCGTCATCCCGGTCTACGGCAACTGGGGGTACACCCGGACCTGCCTCGACTCGATCCAGCGGCACCTGCCCGCGACGCCGTTCGAGGTGATCGTCGTCGACGACGCCTCCCGCGACGACTCGGCCGACCGGGTCGCCGGCTGCGCCGGGGTCCGGCTGGTGCGCGCGCCGAAGAACCTCGGGTTCGTCGGCGCCTGCAACCTCGGCGCCGAGAACGCGCGCGGCGACTTCATCTTCTTCCTCAACAACGACACCGAAGTCCGGCCGGGCTGGCTCGACGAGCTGGTCGCCGTGGTCGAGTCCCGGCCCGACGTCGGGCTCGTCGGCTCGAAGCTGGTGTACCCGGACGGCCGCCTCCAGGAGTGCGGCGGCATCATCTGGGCCGACGGCACCGGCTGGAACTACGGCAGGCTGCAGTCGCCCGACGCCCCGTGGTTCCACGCCCTGCGCGACGTCGACTACTGCTCGGGCGCGGCCATCCTGGTCCGCCGCGAGCTGTTCGAGCGCATCGGCGGCTTCGACAAGCGCTTCGCGCCCGCGTACTACGAGGACACCGACCTCGCCTTCGCCGTCCGTGCGAACGGGTACCGCACGATGGTCCAGCCCGCGTCGGTCGTCGTGCACCACGAAGGCATCACCAACGGCACGGACGTCTCCTCCGGCGTGAAGCGCCACCAGGAGCTCAACCGCGGCGTCTTCGTCGACAAGTGGAGCGTCCAGCTGCGCGACCACTTCCCCGAGGCGAGCCCGCGCGCGGTCTGGGCCGGGCGGCAGCGCACCAAGGACGGCCACCGCGGCGGCACCGTGCTCGTCGCCGACCACCAGGTGCCGATGCCGGACAAGGATTCCGGCTCGGTGCGGATGTTCCGCATCCTCGAGCTGCTCGTCGGCCTCGGCCACCGGGTCGTGTTCATGCCGCTCAACAACGCACTCCCCGAGCCGTACGCGGACGCGTTGTACCGCGCGGGCGTCACGGTGGTGACCGGGCTCGGCGAGCAGCAGGAGTTCCTGCGCGACGCCGGCGCCGACCTCCGGCTGGCGGTGCTGTCGCGGCCCCACGTCGCGTGGCAGCTGCTGGAGCAGGTCCGCGAGCACGCCCCGGACTGCGTCATCGCCTACGACACCGTCGACCTCCACTTCGTCCGGCTCAACCGGCAGGCCGACCTGGCCGCGCAGCTCGGCGAAACCCGGGAGGAGCTGACGCTGCGGCGGCGGGCCGAAGTGCTGCGCGAGTCCGAGCTCGGCCTCACCCGCGCCACCGACGTCACGTTCACCGTGTCCGATGTGGAGCGTGCGCTGCTGCGGGAGCTCGTGCCCTCGGCGCGCGTCGAGGTGCTGTCCAACGTGCACCACGCCGACGCCGTGCCCGCCGTCCCGGACGGCCGCTCGGGCGTGCTCTTCGTCGGCAGCTTCGACCACCTGCCCAACCGGGACGCGGCGCGCTGGCTGGCCACCGAGATCATGCCGCTCGTGCGGCGACGGCGGCCGGACGCGGTGGCGCAGATCGTCGGCAGCAACCCGCCGCAGGAGATGTTCGACCTCGCCGGCGAAGGCGTCGTCATCCGCGGCTGGGTCCCGGACCTCGACAGCGCTTACCGGGAGACCCGGGTCGTCGTCGCACCGCTGCGCTTCGGCGCCGGGGTGAAGGGGAAGCTGGGGGAGAGCCTCGGTTACGGCGTGCCGGCGGTCGTCACGCCGCTGGCCGCCGAGGGCATGCACCTGACCCACGGCCGCGACGTCCTCGTCGGCGGCACGGCCGAGGAGATCGCCGAGGAGATCGTCACCCTGATCGAGGACGACAAGCTGTGGCAACGGCTGTCCGAAGAGGGCAAGACCGTGGTGGACCGCCTCTTCGGCGCCGACGTCGCCCGCGGCACGCTGGCGGGGCTCCTCGACCAGGCTTGATCAGCTCGGTGGCAGCGCTTTCTGGAACACCGCGAGAGCGTTGTCCAGGCTGGTCTTCAGCTCGGTCTTGTCCTTGTCGAACGGCTGCGACGCCCATACGACGAGGGCGACCTTGCCCGAGGTGTACCAGGTCCCGTTCATCCGCCGGTCGCCGTTGCGGCCGGTGACGACCTTCGGGTCGGCCGCGAGCGGGACGAACCCGCCGGCGTCGGCGGCCGCGCGCAGGTAGTCGATGACGGCCTTCGCGTCGTCCGGCGACGTGGTGGGCAGCGCGAACGCGAGGTACCCCGTGTCCCCGGTGGCCGAACCGCGGTAGACGAACTGCGTGATGCCGTGCTGCGAGAAGACCTGCGCGCTCTCCTTGGGGTAGAGGTTCAGGTCCAGACCCTTGGCGAGCGACATCGTCGAGCTCTCCGGGTACTGCTTGCCGGGCAGCGGCGGAACCTGGTCCTCCAGCTGCGGCTGGGCCGCGGCGGCCGGGGGCTGCGGCACGAACGTCGAGAGCGGGCTCGGCTTCGGGTCGTCCTGCCCGAGCCACATCGTCGCGCCGACGATCATGCCGAGCACCACCAGGACGCCGAGCGCGACGAACGGCCAGGTGCGCCCGGAAGACGAGCCGTCACCGCCGAAACGGTGCTTCCCCGGCGGTTCTTCCGGTCCGGTTTCCCGCGGCGGCGGCACGTGGGCTTCGCCCCGGGGCGGGGTGATCGGCGGGAACCGGCTGCCCGGCTGGTGGGCGGCCGGCCCGTCGATGCGCAGGTAGCGGGTCGGGACGATGTCGGCCGGGCTCGGCGCCGTGGTCATGTGGTCCGGGATGGCCGGCACCGGGCTCGCGTTCACCGTCGCCGGGAGCCCGGTGCGCTGCCAGGGCGGGTGGGGCTTCTGGTGCGGCACCGCGGGCCGCGGCGACTCCATGCGCTGCGGGGGCGGCCCGGGGTGGCTCGCCGGGTTGGCGCTCCGCCAGGTGTCACCCGGACGGCGCAACGGGGAAGGGACGGGTGAGGGCACGGTCGAACCGGAGGCCTGCGCGAGCAGCTCGTCGCGTTGTTTGCGGTGTTCAGCAGGCTCGATGCGGCCTTCGGCAAGCTCCGAGTCGAGACGGCGAAGCTCTTCCTGCCAGCTCATCCTTGGGACCCCCATCCACCATTCGGGGCATCAGTCTGGCACGTGGGGCCGACCTGCGAGGTTGCGGTTCGAGGTTGATCGGCAACCTAGCGCAAGTCCGCTCTTTGCGGGAGTCCCCGCCTTCCGTCACCTTCTCGGACGCCGAAACTGTCGTACATATGTTCTAAAATAGGCGTTGTCCAGGGGAGATGCCACCCGTGCGCGGGTGGCGTGACGGAGGAAGGCAGGGCCATGGCCTACATCACCCTGTCCACGTTCGTGGGCTACAGCGCGAGTAACGGTCCGTCGCGGTCGTCGTTCGTCCGGCGGCAGCGCCGGCAGTACGAAGACCCGGCACGGGCGGCGTTCAACTACTACCGGCGAGCGGCGAACGCCGTGCGGTCCGGGCGGGCGGCGGGGCAGGACGCGACGGCGTTGCGCGCCCTCGTCAACGCCGCCGACGACCGGACGAAACCGCACTACGCCGCGATCGCCGAGGGCTGGCTGCGGTACCTCGGCCGGAAGTCGCCGCGGCTGGTCGAGGTCGGGCGCGGCCGCTGCTCGATCGGCGACCTCGAGATCGGCGTCAGCCCGCAGCTCGGGCTCCGCAAGAGCGACGGCCGCCGCTACGCGACTTGGCTCTACTTCAAGGAGGAACCGCTGACGAGGGATTCGGCGAAGCTGGCGCTGTGGGTACTGGAACAGGCGATGCCGGACGTCCTGCCGGGCGGGCACGCGCTGGTGATCGACGTCCGCCGGAGCAAGGAGTTCCAGCTGTCCGCCCGTGACCGCGAACGGTTGCAGCCCTGGGCCCGCAGCGAGGCTTCGGCGTTCCTCACCCTCTGGGACGCCGCCTGAGCCGGGGGAGGCGCCGGAGCCGTCCGGCGCCTCCCCCGAGCAGCCGGTGCCGGGTTATGCCGTCGTCCGGAGCACTTCGGCCACCAGCTCCGGCCGCGTGACGAACGGGTGGTGCGCCACGGGCAGCTCGACGACGTCGGTCGCGCGCCGGGCTTGGTCCCGTTGCTGCTCCGGCAGCGTCGCGCGGTCGTCGGCGCAGACGAGGTAGGTCGACGGGATTTCGCGCCACGCGGCGGCCGTCGCCGGCTGACCGAACACCGCCTCGTTCTGGGGTGTGAGCCGCGCCGCGGCGCCGGCGTATTCGGCGTCGTCGAAGTCCTGGGCGAACAGCGGCCGCACCAGCTCCTCCCGGACGCTCGCGGTGCCGTCGCCGTGGCTGACGTGCCGGGGCGGCGGCTCGGCGCCGCCGAAGTCCGCGAGGGCCTCGCCGACGTCCGGCAGGAACGACGTCACGTAGACGAGCCGGTGGACCGCGGGGTGGTTCCCGGCCTGTGTGATCACCATCCCGCCGTACGAATGCCCGACGAGCAGAGCGGGCTCGTCGGAGGCGTCGAGCAGGGCGCGGACGGCCGCGGCGTCGTCGTGGAGATCGCCGCGCGGTTCGCCCTCGCAGCTCGGCAGCACCGCCGCTGAGCTGCGCAGACCGTGCCGGGCGAGTACGTCCGCCGTCGGCCGCCACCACCAGGCGCCGTCCCGGACGAACGCACCGTGGACGAAGAGGACTCGCATGGTGACAATCTGACAGAACCCACCCGGTCGAGTGAGACAGTTCGCGAGGAGCGAATGAGGACTGGACAAACCGGAGGACGAACACGAAGCTTTCGCGTGTTCTTTCGTGCCTGGCCAAGTCAGAGGTCGTAACAAGTGAATGCTGCCTGGGAAGCCGTCTCCCGCGTCGCCGACGAGCCCGCCTGGTACTGGGTGTACGACAAGCTGGGGTTCTTGCCGAGCACCTACGCGCACGCGTGGCCGGGCTTCCGCGAGCCGTCGCCGTCGCGGACCTGGGACCTCTCGCCCGGCGACCTGGACCGCGCCTCGGCCGAGTTCCGCCTCGGCCCGTACGCGGTCGACGAGCACCAGGTCTCGGCGATCGCGCTGGCGGCGTTCCGCGAGGTCTGCGGCCCCGACGACTGGATGTGGGCGCTGCACTGGCAGCACCAGTCCTACCGCGTCCGCCCGCACCTGATGACCCCGGGCGCGCGCTGGCCGGTGCCGGTGTTCCCGCGGGCGGACTACCACCTGTTCTTGTCTTCGGACTTTTCCTTCGGCACGCTCGGCCACCCTTGGGAGCGCACGCTTTGCGTGTTCGGCGAGAAGCTGGTGCCGGCGTTCGAGCGGCACGGCGAAGGGGCGCTCGCGAACGTCCTGCGCCGCGACGGGAAGCCGTCCGCGCTGGCCCGCTGAGCTCGCGGTTGATCTCTTGCTACCGTTCTGCGGGTGTTCGAATATCACGGCTGGGTGACCATCCAGGCGACCGCGAGCGGCGATGACGACGCGGCGCTCCTGGAGCGCCTGGTCGACCGCGTGCATCGCGCGATCCGCGACGCGGGCGACTTCGACCTCGTCGACCTCCGCTGGAGCGCGGGCATGCCGATGCTCCACTTCGCGGGCTTCGACAAGCACGGCGGCCGCCTGGCGCCGGAGCTCCTCGAGCTGTTCACCAGGGCGGGCGAGCTGGCCCCGGGCTCGTACGGGCTGCTGCACGTCTGGGACGACCAGGACCCCGAGCACGACAACGAGTTCCGCGTGTACCGCATGGCCCGCGGCCAGGTGACGGAACGCGAAGACCCCCACCTGACCCCGGTGGCCCCGACGGTCCTGGACGTCTACGAGCTGTAGCCACTTCGCAACCGCGGCTGAGTAGTACTGCTCAAGACACCCGCGGGCCCTGGCGAGACCGTGGTCACATGACCAAATCCGGAACCACGTCCCCCACCACGACGGCTTTCTACATCCAGGCGGCGATCTCGTTCGGCCTGGCGCTGTCAGCGGTCATCGGCGGGATCGCGTACCTGCCGGTCGACGGCTGGATCCGCGGTTTCCTCGCCCTCGGCGCGCTCTACCTGGTCACCTCCACGTTCACGCTCGCCAAGTGCGTGCGCGACAGACAGGAGGAGACCTCAGTGGTCTCCCGCGTCGACCAGGCCCGCCTGGACAAGCTCCTAGCCGAGCACGACCCGTTCAAGACCCACGCGGTGTAAACGCCAGAAGCATCACCCGAAAAGGTGACATCGCGGCCAACGCGGCCAGCGCCAGACTGTGGCCCGGGACGCGCCATAGTCTGGCGACCGCACCGTGGGGGGTCCGGGGGCTCGGCCCCCGGGTGAAATGGCGAAGGGACCGAGGTCGACGCATTACGTCGACACACGGCCCCTGTCCCTGAGCGGATGACGGGATTCGAACCCGCGACCCTCACCTTGGCAAGGTGATGCGATGGGTCGTGTCCCGTGGAGTCATCGAGTTTGGG